>JACSRG010000850.1 GCA_014879865.1 Anaerolinea sp. | reverse complement strand
AAGGGGTGAAGTCCCTCTCCCTGAGGGAGAGGGATTTAGGGTGAGGGCAGTTTGCAGACAGACCCTAATAACAGCTTGAACCGCAGAGGATATAGATGATTTTCTCTGCGCTCTCTGCGTTCTCTGCGGTTCATCAGCTTTACGGTATACTCTCTGAAATGTGAAATGATGAGCGATTCCCCATGACGAACCTGATCAACCTGTTTGACATTGATGAGCACGTCGAGTTCACCGCCGACCTATGCGTGAAGTGCAATATCTGCACGGCGGCGTGTCCGGTCGCCCCCGTGACCGATCTGTTCCCCGGTCCGAAGGTCGTCGGACCGCAGTGGCAGCGCTTCCGCATGAACGAGGAGCGCGGCGACGAGTCCCCGGACAAGAGCGTCGATTACTGCTCCGGCTGCGGGATGTGTACGCTCGTCTGTCCGCACGGGGTCAAGGTCATGGAGATGAATTCGCGGGCGCGCGAGAAGCTCTACGACGGCGACATCCCGATTCGCAACCGCGCGTTGGGGCGCTCCGAATTGATGGGCAAGCTCGGACACAAATTCGCGCCGCTGGTCAACTGGGGCGCGACCTTCAAGCCCGCGCGCGTGATCGCCGAAAAGGTGATGGGCATTCACCGCGATGCGCCGCTGCCTAATTTCAAATTCCAGTCGTTCCGCGAGTGGTTTGCCAAGCACAAGCCCCACGCCGAAGCCCCCTATCGCGGCAAGGTCGCCTATTTCCACGCCTGCGCGGGCAACTATTACGAGACGGCGGCGTCGAAGGCGGCGGTGCTGGTGCTGGCGCACAACGGCTTCGATGTGGTGCTGCCGGAGCAAAGCTGCTGCGGTCTGCCGATGCAGTCGAACGGCGAATTCGAGGCGGCGCGCAGTTATGCCTGCCATAACTTGGATCGACTGGCGGCATATGTCCGCTTGGGGATGCCGATCATCGGCGCGAGTACATCCTGCACGTTGAGCTTCAAATCCGACTACCGCGAAATCCTCGACGTAGATCACCCGGATCGTGATCTGGTGGCGGCGAACGTCTACGACATCAGCGAGTTTTTGCTGCTGCTGCACCAGCGCGGCGAGCTGAAGACCGATTTCCAGCCGGTTGATCTGGGCGGTACGCTCCTGTATCACGCACCGTGCCAGCAGAAGGCGCATCACATGGGTCAGCCCGCGCTCGACCTGTTCGACCTGATCCCCGGCATGGATGTACGCCTGTCGGAAGCGTCGTGCTGCGGGATCGCCGGGACGTATGGCTACAAGGTCGAGAAGTACGACATTGGCATGGCGGTCGGCAAGGCGCTGTTCGATCAAGTGCGCGAGATCGGGTCAGAGAAGCCGGTGATCTGCGACAGCGAGACGTGCCGCTGGCAGATCACGCACGCGACCGGGGCGCGCAGCGTCCACCCGATCCACCTCATCGCGGCGGCATACGGGCTGGTGAAGATGTAACCGCAGAGAACAAGAACAAAATCTGCAAAAGGAGTTTGTACAAGTATGCGACAGGTCATTTTTACGCCGGATTTAGAGGATGGCGGTTACATCGCGGAAGTGCCGAGTCTGCCGGGCTGTTACAGCCAAGGGGAAACCCTAGAGGAAGCCACCGCCAATATCCGTGAAGCAATTCAAGGGTTCATCGCGGCGCTGGAAGCCGATGGTTTGCCTGTGCCGCCGGAATCCCGGTTGATGAGTTCGTAGAGCTCCCCAAGCGCGGCTGCTAAGAAAGGTTTGCTCTTGCGCACGTCTCCGCTATACTAATCAAATCTGCATTCGATTAATTTTTGGAGCCGCAAATTATGGATAAAACAGCTTTCAATGGCGTTTCGTTCGAACTCACTGACGACCAGAAGATGCTGCAAAAGCTGGCGCGTGAATTCGCCGCCAAAGAGATCACCCCGGTCGCCGAACACTTCGACAAGACTGCCGAATTCCCCATCGACATCATCAACAAGGGGCGCAATGTCGGCTTGGTCAACCTGAACATCCCCGAAGAATACGGCGGACCCGGCGCGACGGTCTTCGATGAGGTGATCGTGCAGGAAGAGCTCGGCTATGGCTGCTCCGGCATCAGCACGGCGATGAGCGTCAACAACCTGTCGTCGCTGCCGATTCAGCTTGGCGGCACGGCGGAACAAAAAGAATACTGGCTCGGCGAACGCATGGTCGGCAAAGGCGATCTCGCCGCCTACTGCGTGACCGAACCGGGCGCAGGGTCGAATGTCGTCGGGATGCAAACGCGCGCCGAACGGGTCAACGGCAAGTACATCATCAACGGCTCGAAGATTTTCATCAGCAACGTGAACTATGCCAGCTTCTACACGGTGTTCGCGGTGACGGATCCGAGCAAGAAGCACAAGGGCATTTCGTGCTTCGTCATCGAACGCGACACCCCCGGCATCACCGTCAGCCGCCACTTCGACAAACTCGGTCAGCGCGCGGCGGATACGGCGGAAGTCACCTTCGAGAACGTCGAAGTCCCCGCCGAAAACCGGATCGGCGAAGAAGGCATGGGCTTCATGCTGGCGATGACTGTGTTCGATCACAGCCGCCCCGGCGTGGCGGCGGGCGCGGTCGGCGTGGCGCGGCGGGCACTTGACGAATGCGTCAAGTATGCGAAGGAACGCGAGACATTCGGGCAGCCGATCTGGCAGCATCAGGCAATCGGTCACAAAATCGCCGACATGGCGATCAACACGGAAGCCGCCCGCCTGCTGACGTACCAAGCGGCGTGGCTGGTCGATAACAACATCCACAACCCGAAGGCAGTCGCGTTTGCGAAAGCGTTCGCCGCCGATGCCGCCATGAAGATCACCGTCGATGCGGTGCAGGTCTTCGGCGGGTACGGCTACATGCGCGAATACCCGGTCGAAAAGCTGATGCG
>JACSRG010000518.1 GCA_014879865.1 Anaerolinea sp. | reverse complement strand
CGCGATCTTGAACGCGCCGACGTTGCGCGCGAAGCGGATGAAATTCAGCTTGAGCTCGGCGATTGCCTGCGCTTCGGGCCACTGAATCGCCCGCTCCGCGCGCACGTTGAGAATCCCGGCAACCAACCACAGGGTGAATTCGTGGAAAAACACGCCGGGAAGGAACAATGTGTAATAGAGGATGGTTGTCGTGTGCAGATTCTTCGTCAACAACCACCCGACCTTGAAGATATGCTGGTGCAGCCATCCCTCCAGCCGCCGCATGGCAACGAGCAGCCCGAAGACGAGCAGCCACGGGAAGACGAGTTCCAGAATACCCAAAAACCTATGCGCCTTTCGCCTGCGCCGCCGCCTCGACCAACCGTGTGAAGTCGTCCACCTTGAGCGACGCCCCGCCGACCAGCGCGCCGTCGATGTCCGGTTGGCTCATGTATTCCGCCATGTTGTCCGGCTTGACGCTGCCGCCGTACTGGATGCGCAGCGCTCCCGCGACCGCGCTCCCGTACAATTCGGCGACGGTCGCGCGGACAGCACCGCTGATGATCGCGTTGGCGACTTCGCCGCTCGCGTTTTTGCCCGTGCCAATCGCCCAGATCGGCTCGTAGGCGATCACGATGTTAGCCATCTGTTCGGCGCTGATGCCTTGCAGCGCGGCGCGGACTTGCCCGCTGACGAATGCCTGTGTTTCGCCCGCTTGATTCTGTTCGAGGCTTTCGCCGACCGCGAGGATTGGCTTCAAGCCGTATTCCAGCGCGGCTTTGATCTTCGCGTTGATCTCCGCGTCGGTTTCGTGCAGAAACTTACGGGCTTCCGAATGTCCGATAATCACATACTCGACCACGCCTTGGAGCATGGCAGGCGATACCTGCGACGTATACGCGCCCTCCTTGACGGCGGCGACGTTTTGCGCGCCGACCTTCAGCGCTGTGCCGCGCAGGGCTTCGGCGACGGGGTAGACGGCGAGGAACGTCGGACAGACTACACGCTCGACGCTGCCGAACGGTTCGATGCGCGGGAGGAGTTGGCGCACGAAATCGACCGATTCCTGCACCGTCTTGTACATTTTCCAGTTCCCGGCGATGATGGGTTGACGCATGATGACTCCTTAGATAGCTGGGCTGAGAAGCTCTTCAGCCCGTAAGTGTACCCATTCTGGCGCGTCTGCGCTTTCTCGAAGAACGGCTTATGCCCCCGCGATCAACGCATCCGCTCGATCACGTACCCACTGCGGCGCAGACTCGTTTCCCCGTGCGCGCCGCCACTCAGCGCGGGCACTGGTGATGCGTCCTTCGTCCGCGTACAACTCGCCGAGGACGAGATGTGCTTCGGAGAAACCGTCCATCTGAGTCAGCGCGCGCTCGGCAGCGGCGCGGGCAGTTGCGCGGGCAGCGGGCAGCACGCGATCTTGGAGGTAGGCGGCGCGGGCATGCATGACGATCACCAGCGGCGGATCATCTGCCGTGAACGTGAAGGTGAGCCGCCGCGAATTGTAGATCGCCGGGTCGCCAGACAATTGATAAAGCGGCGCACCCACCGCGCTGCGAATCGCTTCCTCATGTTCAGTTCCATCGGCGATCCGTACCGCGCCGATCAGAACTTCGAAGGCGTTGCCCTCGTGACCATCGGCGATAGCGGTCTGCGCCGCCATCAGCACGTAGGCAACCGGATCGCTGGCGTACTGCCAGCCTTCACGGAGCATCTGCTGCGCTTGTAAATTCTGATTCGCCGCGAACAAACTCCGCGCCCGGACGATATACGCCAGCGGATCACCGGGATGTTCTGCCAAGTAGGTTTCCGACTCGCGGATGTCCATACGTGGCACGTCGATCTGCGGCGTGGGCTGAGCGGCGGCGGTCAGCGTGGCGTTTGCCTGACTCGTCGCGCGCAGTTGTCCGCTGATGCGGGAAAAGAGCACGACTGACACAATGACTGCTGCCAGCGCAACTACCGCCACACCGCACGAAACGCCGCGCCGCCGCTTCGGCTGACTAACTGCCTTTACCGACTCGACTGTTGTCCGCATCCCGTCATCAGCGAGATTGCTGACGGGCGGCGGCGTAGTCAGCGGGCGGACTTTTGCCAGCGATTCGGCGGCGGCATGACGGGCTTCGGCGCGCAGCAGCGTCGTATCGTCACTGCGCAGCGTGCCAAGCAGCTCTGTGACAAGTTCGGTGGCGGTCGGGTAGCGCGCATCCCGGTCTTTGGCAAGCGCGCGCAGCAGCACCTGTTCGGTGTCGGTGGGCACATTCGGGTTGAGCGTGCGGGGTAGGGGAAGCTGCTGGTAGATGTGATCGTGGATGATTGAGTAGGGCGTGCCTTCGTTGTATGGCACGCGCCCGACCAGTAGTTCGTACAGCACCACGCCGAACGAATACAGGTCAGCGCGTGAGTCAACCGGGACTTTGCCGAGCGCTTGCTCCGGTGAGATGTAGTACGGCGTGCCGATCACCATGTCGGCGCTGAGGGTGCTTTCGCCTTGCTGCGCAAAGCGCGCCAGCCCAAAATCGGAGAGGTACGCCGTACCGGATTTGTCGAGCAGCATGTTGGAGGGCTTAATGTCGCGGTGGAGCACGCCCTGAGCATGGGCATAGTCGATGGCACTCGCGATTGGCTTGACGATCTGTATGATGTCCTGCACTTGCAGCGCGCCGTTCGACAGGATTTCCTTAAGCGAACAACCCTCGATGAACTTCATGACAAGGTACGGGCTGCCCTCGTGATCGGAGATGTCGTATACGGGGACAATGTTCGGGTGTTCGAGATTGGCGACGATCTGCGCTTCCCGTTCGAAGCGGATGCGAAAGCCGGGATCGCCGTCCTGCCCCTGATGGATCATCTTGATGGCAACATGGCGGTTCAAACGGCGATGATAGCCCTTGTAGACGGTCGCCATCCCACCCTGACCGAGAACACCACTGACCTCGTATGCACCAATCATCGTCATCATGGTTCTGCTCCGCCAGTTCTGCCGCAATGTCAGTCTATTCTAGCATGATCGATTGAAGAGGATGGGGATAATTCAGTGGGAGCAGCGAGCAAATAGGGACGAGGCACGCCTCGTCCCATCAATGCGTGAAGAGGATTACTTGTCCTTGAGCGCCGCGACGCCGGGCAGAACCTTGCCTTCGAGCATTTCGAGGCTTGCGCCGCCGCCCGTCGAGATATGCGTGATTTGATCCGCGAGTCCGGCTTCCTCAATCGCCGCGACCGAGTCGCCGCCGCCGATGATCGAGACCGCGCCCTGTTTGGTGCGCGCCGCCAGCAGACGCGCCACCGCGCGCGTGCCTTCGGCAAACGGCTGCTTCTCAAACACACCCATCGGACCGTTCCAGACGACGGTATTCGCGTCGCTCAGGTGCTTGCCGAACAATTCGATGGTCTTCGCGCCGATATCGTACATCGACCAGCCCGCCGGGATGGGCTGACCCACGTCGATTTTCTCCACCTGCGAATCGTCTGCGAACTTGTCGCCGAGCAGCCCATCGACGGGGAGCACCAGCTTGTCGCCGCTCTTCGCCAGCAGCGCCTTTGCGGTTTCGACCGCATCGGCTTCGACCAGCGAATTGCCCATCTCATAGCCCTGCGCCTTGAAGAAGGTGTTCGCCATGCCGCCGCCGATCAACAGACGGTCGCACTTGCTTAACAGCGATTCGATCACCGCGATCTTGTCGGAGACCTTCGCGCCGCCGAGGATCGCCACGAACGGGCGCTTCGGGTTTTCAATCGCGTTCGCCAGATAGTCGATCTCTTTTTCCATCAGGAAGCCCGCGACCGACGGCAAATACTGCGTCACGCCGACAGTAGACGAATGCGCGCGGTGCGCCGAGCCGAACGCGTCCATGACGAACACGTCGCCGAGCTTCGCCATTTGCTGCGCCAGTTCGAGATCGTTCTTTTCTTCGGTGGGGTAGAAGCGCGTGTTTTCCAGCAGGATCACCCCACCATTCGCGTTGGCGACCAGCGCTTCGGGTTCCGTGCCAACGGTCGTGCTGGCGAACTGAACCGGCACGCCGAGCAGCGCTTGCAGCGCCGGGGCGACAGGCGCGAGCGAATACTTCGGATCGGGACCACCCTTTGGACGCCCCAGATGCGACATCAGCGCAATGGAGGCGGGTTTCTGTTCGAGGATGTACTTGAGCGTCGGCACAGCGGCGCGGATGCGCGTGTCGTCGGTGATGGTCGTGCCGTCCAGCGGCACATTGAAATCGACGCGCACGAGGACACGTTTGCCCTTGAGGTCAAGATCACGCACGGTCATTTTGTTCACGGTATTTGGCTCCTTCACAAAAAGAGGCGAGGGGAATCGGGGATACCCTCGCCTCTGCAACCATCAGCGGAAATTACAGACGGTCGCCCATGTACTTGACGAGGTCAGCCACGCGGCTGGAATAACCCCATTCGTTGTCGTACCACGTCACGACCTTCGCCAGCGTCCCGTCCATCACCTGCGTGGACATCGCATCGACGATGCTGGAGCGGCTGTCGCCCTTGAAGTCGATGGACACGAGCGGTTCATCCGACACGCCGAGGATGCCCTTCATCGGACCATTGGCGGCTTCCTTGAGCTTGGCGACCAGCGTCGCGGTATCGGTCGGTGTTTCGAGCACGGCGACGAAATCGACCAGCGAGACCGTCGGAGTAGGAACGCGAATGGCGAAACCGTCGAACTTGCCCTTGAGTTCCGGGATCACCAGCGACACGGCTTTCGCTGCGCCAGTGGTCGTGGGGATCATGCTCAGAGCGGCGGCGCGGGCGCGGCGCAGGTCTTTGTGGGGCATGTCGAGGAGCTGCTGATCGTTGGTGTAGCTGTGGATCGTCGTCATCAACGCGTGCTTGATGCCGAACGAGTCGTTGACGACCTTCGCGGCGGGCGCGAGGCAGTTGGTCGTGCACGAGGCATTCGAGACGATGTGATGCTTCGCCGAGTCATATTTGTCTTCGTTGACGCCGAGGCAGATGGTGATGTCTTCGTTCTTCGCCGGGGCGGAGATGATGACCTTCTTCGCGCCGCCTTCGATGTGCTTGGCAGCGCTGTCACGGTCGGTGAAACGTCCGGTGCTCTCGATCACGATGTCGCAGCCGAGGTCGCCCCACGGCAGCTTCGCCGGGTCTTTTTCCGTCAGCGCCTTGATCTCATCGCCGTCGATGATGATCGAGCCACTGCCTTTTTCGACCGTACCGGGGAATTTCCCGTAGTTCGAGTCATACCGGAAGAGATGCATCATTGTGTCGAGGTCGCCCAGATCGTTGAAGGCGACAATGTCGATTTGACCGGGATAACGTTCGCGCATTGTACGCACGACTTGGCGACCAATGCGCCCGAAACCGTTGATACCTACACGAATTGCCATGTCAGCTTTTCTCCTTACGTCAGCTTATTGCACGGGAGCGATGGACAGTTTGGACGGAGTTCCTCTAGAGCGTTCCGCCTCGCTCAGCCACAAGATCGCCCGGACAAGTTTTTGCGGGTCGTGCCGCCACGGGCGATCAGAGTCCACTAAATCGATGTACAGCACCTCGTACCGCTGCAAAATCTCGTGATGCGGCGGCGCGAGTTTGACATACCGCGTATTCGCGCCCGCATTTTCGGTCGGGTAGCTGTTGTTCGCCAGCACCGCCTGAAATACGCCGCGCCCGATATGTCGTTCCAACGCCAGAACATGATCTGCCACCGTGTAACCGTCGGTTTCACCCGGCTGCGTCGCGATGTTGCAGATATACACTTTGTAGGCGCTGGTTGCCCGTAGTGCTTCGGCAATCCCCTTGACCAGCATGTTGGGCAAGATACTGGTATACAGGCTGCCGGGTCCTAACAAGACGAGGTCGGCGTTGAGAATTGCCTCGACGCTGCCGGGATACGCTTCGGCATGCGCCGGTTCCACGCTGATCTGCTCGATGTATCCGCCTGCCGCGCTGATCGTCGATTCGCCGCGAATAGTGATCGCGCGCGGTTTGCCCGGCAGTTTCACCGAGGCGATCAGCGTAACATCTTCCAACGTAGCGGGCAGCACGCTCCCCTGAATATTGAGGACGCGCTCCGTCTCGATCAACGCAGTTTCCAGACTTCCGGTCACGCCCGCGAGCGCACTGATGAACAGGTTGCCGAAGGCGTGCCCGCCGAGATCGCCGTTGTTGAAGCGGTACTGAAACAGCCGGGTCATCAAGCTTTCGTCGTCCGCCAGCGCCGCGATGTTGTTGCGCAAATCGCCGGGAGGCAGCACGCCGAGGTCGCGCCGCAGCCTGCCTGAACTTCCGCCGTCGTCGGCAACCGTGACAATCGCCGTGATGTTGCTCGTGTGCATTTTCATGCCCTTGAGGACGGAGGGCAGCCCCGTCCCGCCGCCGATGGCGACGACCTTGACCCCGCGTTGACTCATGCTGTGCCGGTACACCGCGTCGATCACCTTGCCCTGCACGACTTTGCGATATGGGGCGAGGATATTGCGCGAGAGTTTGACGATGGCGACGGCGACCAAGACGAAACCAGCAGCGGAGCCGATCACGATCTCGAACCAGTCTACGGTGGGTGCAATCCGTGCGATGACTTCCGTTTGCGCGAGCTGAAGAATTGCAAACGAGAGACTCACGGCGATCACCATCACACCCAGCAGCAGGAGCAGCAGCCAGCGCTTAACACCGATGCCGGGGGTAAACCACTTACTGAGCGCATTTGCAAGGTTCATCACACGACCACGTCGTATTCCAACCAGAGAGATTAACACCGCGAAGCGGGACTGTCAAAGGATTTCAAGTCGATTTAATGCGAAACGTGATAAAGAACACGACCAGCGCGCTGATGATCGTCAAACCGCCAATCGTCAGCGCCGCATCAAACCAAAATTGTTCCGGGAACAGGCGGATGAGCGTATCCGAATACAGGAACTGCCATGTGCCGCTTTCAAAGAAAATGCGGTGAAACTCGGTGAAGAAGAATTCCCAGTTGAAGATCGCCGTCAGCGCAATCGCCGCAACCAGCGCCAGCGTGAGGATCGCCCCGTTGCGCAAAGCCGCCGCCAGCCGGAGTCGATCCCGGCGCAGCAGCACGCCAAGCGCGATTATGAGGAGTCCGGCGAAGATCGCCGCGCCGAATGCCGCCTGCGTCACGACCTTCACATCCTCCATGTGACCGAGTTCGCGCTCGTTGAACAATTCCAGCCCGCTGTCGAAGCGCAGATCGCCGAGATAGCTGATCGGTTCGCCGTTGAGCAGGTAGTTGAGTGCATACGGCGCGTATTCCAGCCGTTCTTCGCGCGTCAAGCCGTATAGATCTTCAGGGAAGTCGGCGCGGTTGTATTCGAAGGATAGGAACAGTGGGGTCATGACCAGCCGCGCGGCGATCAAGACGAGCAGCGGCGGAATCAGCACGGTGATCAGGGTTTGCGCCAGCCACCGGCTCATCGCAGTGTCTCCGTGCCGCCGGACAGCAAGAAATTGAGCACCAGCGAATCGACCAGCGTCTCGACCGGGGCGCGGTTGTCGGTGAACACAGTCTCCGACTGCTGGATCGGCACGAGGTTTGCCACTGCCAGCGCCAGTGTGTCGCGCAGCAGGGGCGGCGCAGTTTCCGGCAGCAGGGCGGCATTCGTGATCAGATTGTCCGCGCTCGTCGGCTGCATCGTAGCTACCAGAATCGTGTTGAAAGAGTAGGGCACATCCATCGCGTGGACGGAGGGGAAGACTTCGAGCAGGGTGCTTGTCAGCGCATCGACCAACCGTCGATCCGTGTTCGTGCGCCCGACGTTGATCGCCACGACACCGTTCTCCGCGAGTTTGGCGCGCACTTCGGCGAAGAACTCGACGGTGGTCAAGTGCCATGGGATATAAGGCGGTCGGTAGGCGTCGATTCCGATCACGGTGTAGGCGCGGTCGAGGTGGTTGAGCGCGTAGCGCCCATCTTCGACGATCACGTTCAGGCTCGGCATGAACTCGGCGTTCATGTCGAAGTAGCGCGCGCCCGCTTCGACGATGCCCGGATCGATTTCGATGCCGTCAATCGGAATATCACCGTAGACCGCGATATACTGCCGCGCGATAGTTCCCGCCGCCAACCCGATCAGCGCCATCGACTCGACATCGTCTGGCACAACAGGCGGCGGGCTGAAATACGGCGCGGTCAGGAAGAAGTCCCATGTGCGCCCGTAACCATAAACTGTCGCGTTCCACTGACTGTGGATGCCCTGCCCTTCGTTGAGGTACAGGTAGCGGTTGCCCGCGCTGTCCTCCTGCACTTGAATGTAGTTGTAGGCGCTTTCGTCCTCGTAGATCAGGCGCGCGCCGCTGATCGCCGCGCGGAGCGGTGAGCCGTTCAGCACGAGCAGCGACAGAACGACGATCACGATGGGCATCCACACGAAGCGCAGCGCCCGCGCACCTTCGACCATCCACAAGCCGATCATCCCGACGAGGTATAATATGGCGGCGAACAGCAGGAAGGTCTGGAACGTGCCGAGCTCGGGGATCAGCAGGATCACCGGGAGGAACGTCCCGATCAAACTGCCGAGTGTGCTGATCGCGTAGATGCGTCCGGCGGTTCTGCCTGCGCCCCCTACGTCGGTCACCGCGAGACGGATGGCGAACGGCGAGACCGTCCCCAGTAACGTGATCGGAATGGCGAACAGGATCACGACCGAGGCGAACGAGCCAATGGCTAAGCCGCCGTCAAAGTTGATCACCGCGTTCGCCGCTGCTGATAATACGGGACGCGCTGCCAGCGGGATCAACGCGCTGAGGAATGCGCCCCAGACCAAAATGCGGTAAAACGTGGTGAGCTTTGGCGAACGATCTGCCCACCGCCCGCCGACGAAATAGCCGACGGTCAAGTAGAGCAGCATGAGCCCGATGACGTTCGCCCAGATTAAATTGCTTGTGCCGTAAACGCTGCCTAACAGCCGCGATGCCAGCATTTCCACCGCGAGGGTGGTCATGCCGCTGGTGAAGACCGCTGCATAGAGGTAACGATTAGCCAAAGAGGAGTCCTATGAACCAAGTGGGCAACATGCCGGAAATCCGGCGCGCTGTCGCGGATGATGCGCCCGCGATCACACGCATTATACGCGCTGCTTTTCCTGAATACACCCCCGACGTTATCCCGGATGTCATTCCGACGCACACCACCTTTGTTGCCGTCAGCGGTGAGACTGTCGTCGGTTTCGTAGACTGCTTCACGACCTACGACATCGACGACGAACCGCGCTGGGAGATCGATTGGCTGGCAGTCGATCCGAAGCGGCATGGGCACGGGATCGGGACGGCGCTCGTCCGTGCCGCCCGTGACGCGGGCAAAGAGTCCGGCGCGAAACTGGCACGCGGACTTGTGCGCCTTAGCAACGCGGCATCCGAGCGGGCGTTCGAGAAAAATGACTTCATCCGGTTGTCCGATGTGCTGGCGCTCTACACAAGCGATCAACCGCTGAAGTCAATTCGCTCGGTGGCGGATACGCGCCGTTCGCTCCTCATTCCGGTCACGCGTCTGCACGATATCGTCGTGTGGATCGAGGGCGAATTGTCGGATCGCGTTTTGCAGCAGGCACGCCACCTGATCGGCGTGCGCGGTTGGCACGCTGCCGGGGCGCTCGTGCCGCGCAGCGAAAAGAAGGAACTGAAATTGTTGGAAGCCGAGGGCTACAAACACCGCGCCAATTATCAATGGTATATCTATCGTTACACTTAGCGCGTGGGTTATTTCCCGACCGTCGCGCTCACGAGAGCGGCTGCGCCAGCGCGCTGGTCAAGTCGTCACCTTTGCGCACGACCAGTGAGGGGATTTTCCCCAAGCGCAGCATCGCCCGCGTGTCATCGGAGCGCGTTCCGCTGCCAAACGACGACGGATCGACCAGCACGCAGACCGGGCGAATGCCTTTACGCGAGAGGATTTGCGCCTCGCTGATCCAGCTTGCATCCAGCGACGCGGTGACGATTACCAGCGTCGTGCCCCGCGTCAGGTATGGCGTTTCGAGCGTCAGCATTTGACCGAGGCTGTACGGCGACAAGCTGCGGGCGACGGCGAGCGTCTGGAAGATGTGCAAAAGCTGACGACTGCCGCGTTCGGGTTGGTAGACCTCGCGGTGCGGGACGTAGGCGGCAAAGCCGAGCGCGCGCTCCTGTTCGATGAAGTGCTGCGCCAGCGACGCGGCGATCACGACCGCGTACTCTTCGGTTGAAGCGGGAATCCCGACGCCGTAGGGGATGACCGCGCCCGTCCCATTGATTCGCTGCACGGTTGGCTCTTCAACAAGCGACCCGCGCGAGAAATCGACGAACAGCCAAATATCGACCATCGGGTCGATCTCGAACTCCTTGACCATCAGGCGGTCTTTGCGCGCCGTCGATGCCCAGTGAATGCGGTTGAAGCTGTCGCCGGGGACGTATTCGCGCACGCCTGCCGCGTTTGTCGTGATGTACTGTGCGCGCTGACGCTGCGCTTCGCCGCCAGACAACACGCCCATTGGCAGTTGAAAGCGCTGAATCGGGACGGCTGCCGGGTAGACGACGACTTTCGAAGTTGCGCCGAGTTTGCGCGGCGAAATGAAGAACCCGAACGGGTCACCGCTAAGGATAGTGATCGGTCCCAACCGGAACTCGCCGCGCGTCAAGCACGGCGTCTCGACGTACCAGCGATATTTCCCGCGTATACCGAGCGCCGGGACGACGTGACTCGCCCGGTGTCCCGGTAGTTCGGAGTGATCGCGGACTTCGAGCCACAACTTCGGCAGCAGAGCACGATTCTGCACGACGAATACTTCTTCGACGTTGCGTCCGACCTGCGCGCGCCGCGCGCGGGTTCTGCGCCCCACGCTGATCCAGCGCACGGAGACCCACGCCCAGATCAGCGAGATGATCAGCAGCCCGCCGAACAGATAGGCGATGTTGAAGAAAATCGCCCTCCCGGTGAACAACCCCGCGAGCAGGACGGCGATCAACAGCACATAGATCGAATTGCGGCGATTTTGCATGTTAGCGCAGGGCTGACCCGCCGGGGACGGGAGTCGTGTTCAAGATGTCCTGCACGATGCTGCGTGACGAGACTTCACGGATACGGGCTGCCGCGCTCACGATGATGCGATGCGCCAGCGCCACTTCTGCCAGTGCCTTCACGTCGTCGGGCTGCACGTAGTCGCGTCCGCTCATGGCGGCACGGGTTTGCGCGCAGCGGAACAGCGCCAGCGATCCGCGCGGGCTGCTGCCCAGATACACATCCGGGTGCTGACGCGAAGCGCTCACGAGCGCGATGATGTACTGCTTGATCTCGTCGGCGACATGCACCTGACGCACGGCGTTCTGCGCTGCCAGCAAATCCTGTACCGTGACGACCTGCGTTACCGCCGCCAGCGGGTGTTCATACTGCTGCGCCCCGAGGACGAGCATTTCCTCGTGTGGGGTAGGGTAGCCAAGTTGAATACGAACGAGGAAGCGGTCAAGCTGCGCTTCGGGCAGGGGGAACGTCCCTTCATATTCGATGGGGTTCTGCGTTGCCAGCAGCAAGAACGGTTGATCGAGCGCATAGGTCACGCCATCTACCGTGATCTGCTTCTCTTCCATCGCCTCCAGCAGCGCCGCCTGCGTTTTCGGCGTCGCGCGGTTGATTTCGTCCGCGAGGACGATCTGCGCCATGATCGGACCGGGTCGGAATTCGAACTGGCGCGTCTGCTGATTGAACAGCGAAACGCCGGTCACATCCGAGGGCAGCATATCCGGCGTGAACTGGATGCGGCTGAAGGAGCAGCCAATGGAGCGCGCAAGCGCTTTAGCCAGCATGGTTTTGCCGACGCCGGGAATATCCTCAATCAAGATGTGTCCTTGACTAAGCAAACCGAGTACCGTCAACCGAATTTCGTTTCGCTTGCCGATGATCACTTGATTGACACTGTGGACAATACTCTCGGCGACCTGCTGCACGACGTCGAGGCGCTGACGTGGGCGGGAATTAGGATAAACCTGCTGGGTATTCTGATCGGGCATAGCTCACCTTAAACGTGTAGACCATTCGAGTGTAACATGACTTGTGATAGTTTTCGAGATGGGGACTCCGGCTTGCCGCGTTATAATGCGTTATACATGAGTAGCACACATTGGTTAAGCGCACATGACTCTTGCTCTACGCCTTCAGGATTTCTTTCGTTTTGCCGATCAGGTCAGTGAAATCGTGACTATCACGAATGTGTTCGGTGAGCATATATTCCTTAATCAGGCTTTCACCAGAGTCACCGGGTATGTCCTCAGCGACTTCAAGAACATACGCCCCCTTGGACTCGTTCACCCGGATGACGTTTCGTCGGTCATGGACGTGCTCCAGAAGCTGGTTAACGGGGCAGAGTCAGTGACTGCCAGTCACCGTTTACGCAAAAAAGATGGCGAATATCTGTATGTCGAGACACTGCTCTATTTCCTGCGACCTGAGGGAAGCTCCGAAACGTCGCTGATCGTAGGGATCGCGCGCAGCCCCGATTTGCGCGAAGTCGAAGGCATCTACGCCTCAGAAATTCTGGAGCAGGCGCGCCAGTTGGCAGCGCTGGAGGAACGTCAGCGACTCGCGCGGGACTTGCATGACGCTGTGAGCCAAACGCTGTTTTCGGCGAGTGTCTTCGCCGAAACCCTCCCGATCTTGATCGATGCTAATCCGGCGGAGGTTGTCAAAGGGCTCAACAAGTTGGCGGCGCTGACTAAAGGCGCGCTCGCTGAAATGCGCACGCTGCTGGTTGAGCTTCGTCCGGGCGCAATGGCGGACATCGATCTTAGCACGCTGTTGACCTATCTCGTTAACAGTTTCCGCACGCGTCTCGACGGTGACATTACGTTCGAGAATCAAGGCTGTGCCAAGAACATCGACACGGATACGAAAGTCAGCGTTTATCGGATTGCTCAGGAGGCGCTCAACAACGTGGCGCGCCACGCCCGTGCTACACTGGTCAATGTGCGCCTCGAGTGTACCGAAGGGCAGGTCACACTGGAAATCCACGACAATGGGCGTGGCTTCGATGCTAAATCCGTTTCTGCCAGCCATTTGGGGCTGCGCATTATGTTTGAGCGTGCCGAGGCTTCTGGCGTCATGCTGGACATTATCAGCGAACCGGGACAAGGGACTATGGTACGAGTGGTGAAACATGACTGAAGAAAAGAAAATCCGTGTTCTAATCGTGGACGATCATCAAGTTGTGCGGCAGGGATTCGCTGTGTTTCTCAAGGCATTCCCCGATCTGGAATTCGTGGGCGAAGCAGTGAACGGGGAGGAGGCAGTACAAATCGCCGTGCAGCTCCAACCGGATGTTATCCTGATGGACATGATCATGCCCCGCATGACCGGTGTCGAAGCGACCGCTGCGATTCGGTCACAGTGTCCGAACATTCAAGTAATCGCCCTGACAAGCTTCACGGACAATAAGCAGTTGGTGCAAGAAGCGCTCAACGCCGGAGCAATCGGCTACCTGTTCAAGGATGTCTCGGTTGTCGATCTGGCAAAGGCGATCCGCATGGCATATGAAGGCGTGCCGGTACTCGCGCCGGAAGCCACACGACTGCTGATTCAGGCAAAAACGCAGCGGTCGTCGCGAGATTTCAACCTCAGCCGTCGCGAGACCGAAGTCCTCACTCTGCTGGTACAGGGCATGAGCAATGCCGAAATTGCCGAGCACATGTCCGTCAGCGCCTCGACAATCAAGTTTCACGTGAGCAGTATTCTCGGCAAACTTGGAGCATCGACGCGGACGGAAGCCGTTTCGATTGCGCACCAGTACAAGCTCGTGACCTAGTAGATCGGCTAGGCTGAATGGTTAACCCCTTTGGCGCAAAAAAGACTGCCCGATGGGTAAGTGTATTTGAGCGCTTTCTCGCCTATAGTGTGGGACATAGAGTGTCGTTGCTCCAAGGGTATCAAAACCATGCAGAGTGTGAGTTTCGCCGAGGAAACCCGCGTGAAGAGCGTCCTGATCGCCGATGATAACTTTGACTTGCGTGTTTTGTTCAGCGCAATGTTTCGCCGGCGCGGTTATGACGTGCGCCTCGTCTCGGATGGTCGCGAAGCGCTCGCGGCGCTCGAAACCCTTGTCCCGGATGTGCTTGTGCTCGACGTGAATATGCCGAACGTCTCCGGTTTGGAAGTGCTCCGCAGTGTGCGCGCGTCGGAAGTCCACAAAAAAGTCTATGTCATCATCGTGAGCGGTAACACGATGGTCGAGCGGATGCCCGAAGCGCAGTTCGCCGATTTGCTGCTGATCAAGCCGGTTAGCCCAATCGATCTGGTCACGCTGGCAGAGCGCTTGACGAGCTAACTCTACTTGCCGTTTGACCTTGCTCCTGTATAATAAGCATGACAGTATCGATCCCCGAATAGGAGCAGCGCCTCATGGTAAAGTCGCGGACTGAATTGATGGTAGACCGCTTGCGTGATCTGCAAGCCACTACGCCGGAGATCGAAGCGTCTGCGGTCGTCAGCGTCGATGGTCTGGCGATGGCGTCATCCCTACCGGCGAACATCGAAGAAGATCGCGTCTCCGCAATGTCCGCTGCCATGCTGTCGCTCGGCGAGCGCATCGCCACCGAACTGGGGCGCGGTGAACTCGATCAGGTCTATATTCGCGGTGCCGACGGCTTGGTTGTACTGATGTCTGTCGGGGAAGAAGCAGTCTTGACCACGCTGGTGCGAGAGGGCGCGCGCCTCGGCTTGATCCTACTGGATATGCGCCGCACCGCAGACGATCTCGAACGCCTCGTCTAAGACGAGAGGCAGTTCAACCCTCACAGCACGTTTTACCGGCGGGGATACTCTACCCCGCCGTATTTTTGTTTGTTGGGGAAACAATGAGCACGAATCCCAAGTATATCTTTTGCACGGGCGGCGTCGTCAGCTCGGTCGGCAAAGGGGTAACCGCCGCTGCAATTGGTACAATCCTAAAAGCGCGCGGCTTGAAGGTCGCCATTCAGAAACTCGACCCATATCTGAATGTCGATCCCGGTACCATGAGTCCCTATCAGCACGGCGAAGTGTTCGTGACAGCGGATGGCGCGGAAACCGATCTTGATCTCGGACACTACGAGCGTTTTATCGACGAAAGCCTCAACCGGACGTGTAACGTTACGGCAGGGCAGGTCTACAGCTACGTGATCGAGAAGGAACGACGGGGTGATTATCTCGGCGGGACGATTCAGGTTGTGCCGCACATCACCAACGAGATCAAGCGGCGCATCATGCTGGTCGGCAAGGAAAATAATGCCGATGTGGTGATTGTCGAGGTCGGCGGCACGGTCGGGGACATCGAGGGGCTGCCGTTCCTCGAAGCGATCCGCCAGATGCGGATGAGCTTGTCGCGCAGCGATACGCTCTACGTCCATGTGACGTTTCTCCCGCATATCGGGGCGACCGACGAACTCAAGACCAAGCCAACGCAGCACAGCGTCGCCCAACTGCGCGGGATCGGCATCCAACCGCATGTCATCATCGCCCGCACTGACCACGACGTCAGCCGTGACATCGTCAACAAGATCGCGCTGTTCTGCGAC
>JACSRG010000846.1 GCA_014879865.1 Anaerolinea sp. | reverse complement strand
GGGCGAAGGGGTGAAGTCCCTCTCCCTGAGGGAGAGGGATTTAGGGTGAGGGCAGTTTGCAGACAGACCTTAGTTAAAGTGCATCAGCAGGCGTACAGGTTTTTGGGCTAGCCGTAGGCTCAAAGCCTACGGCGACGAACAGGCCTCATCCAATTCCCTCAGGACTCGACGGCGCGCTTGAACACACCGAGGTATTTGCTCGTCCATGTGCGCGTGCCGGAATTGTCCGCGACCAGCACATCGGCACGGTTGCCGACGAAATACGGGTGCAAGCTGATCAGCTCCCACCCTTCCGCGCCGAGCGCGTTCAAGCGTGGCATCAGGGCTTCCACCGTGAAGGGCGGAATGTTGGATTTCCAGTCGCGGTACTGCATCAGAAAATCCTCTTCGCGGACGGCATCAGCTTCCAGAAACAGAGTCAGATATTCCCACTGTTGGCGCATTGGCTCATCTCCTTATCGACCACACTCCTCTATACGCAAATCCGGCGGAGGAGTTGCCGATCTGCCGCCGGATCAACTACAATGCCTCGCCATGAATTCGTCAAAGGAGACGCTTGTATGCGCGCTGCTTTACTTGCGCTGATTTTGCTGTTCACCTTCGCGCCGCTGGTCGCACAGGAGACAACCCCCGAAGGGACAGCCGATCCCCTCGCCGGAGAGCGCTTCACCTACGAAGATGTCAGCTTCACGGTCGATCCGGCGCTGTGGTCGGAGGTGACGGTCAACTCGTTTGCGGGCGATGACCCGGCAGCTGCCGTCCCCGGTTTAGCCGATGCGCCGCATGTCGCATTTTTGCTCCTTCCCGCCGCGCCATCCCCGGAAAGCCGCTTTGCCGGCGATATCCGCGTGTACCGCTTCGCGGATGTGACGCAGTACGCCTACATCGTAGACGAGATCAACGCGCTCGGCGCACTGATCAACGCGCAGGTCGATCTCGCCTCGTATATGGTCAACGCGCCGAACCGGAACGATCATCTGCTGCCCTTCCTGCCCGTGCTGCCCACCTCACAGGTGATCCGCGCGCTGGCGCAGTACGTCCAAACGGACGCGCTGACGGGCATCCGCTACGTGACCGCGTACCAGTCGTCCGCCGCGCCATTCACGGGCAGCGATTTCGTCTACACGTTTCAGGGCTTGAGCATCGAGGCGCAGGTTTATGTGAGCATCGTGATCCCCTTGAGCACCGATCTGTTCCCGGCGGAAGCTGGCGACGTGGACATGGAAGCGTTCATCTCGAACTTGCAGCCCTACTTCGCGGAGAGCATCGCGACGCTCAACGGGGCGACGGCTGACGCTTTCACGCCGCCGCTCGCCGTGCTCGACGCGCTGGTCGAGTCGGTCAGCATCGGCAGCTAACCCGGAAGCTCCCTATGCGCATCGTCATGTTTTCGATCACGCCCCTGTTCCCCGACCATGACCTCGGCGGCGCGCAGAAGCATCTGCGTGCGCTGGCGCTGCATCTCGCGCAGGCGGGACATCAGGTCACCGTGCTGTGTACGGGGCGCAGCGACACGCCTACGCCGTTCAACTGGCATCCGAACGCGCTGGTCAAGCCGATCTTGCCGTTCAAGCAACCATTCCCGCATCCGTATGACACCGGCGCGCACAACCTCGCCGTGATCACGCAGATCATCGGCGATCATCTAGCGGCGGCGGATCGCTTCTACATCCACGACGGCGAATGGACGTTCTCGTTCACATACACGGGCATCCCGACCGTCGCCTCGCTGCGCGACAACGTCTACCCGGAGACGGCACAGGGCGCATTTCAGTTTCGCGGGCAAACGCTCGTCGTCCCGGCGGAGTATTCGCGCCAATTCTATCTGCAAACGGCGGGACGCTTCTTCCCCGACCTCGCCGCGCGGCTGAAAGTGATCCCCAACGGGATGGACTGGAAGCGCTACACCTTCACGCCGCCGTCGCAGCGCATCCTCGACCTGATCCCGGTCGATCCGGCGCGCCATGCCATCGTGATCCACCCGCACCGCCCGGAAGCCAGCAAAGGCGTGTGGCAGACCATCGACGTGGCGCACCGTTTGGTCACCGAGTACGGCATCGCCAATCTGCGCGTGCTCATGCCGCGCTGGATCGGGACAGCCAACGATCCCGGCGTGGCGGCATTCTACGAACAGGTCGAAGCGGAGATCACCGCGCGCGACTTGCGTGAGCATTTCATCCTGCATCCATGGATCCCCGCAAACTTGATCGCCCAGTATTACAGCTTGGGGCGTGTGACGCTGGTGCTCGGCAGCTTCATCGAGGCGTTCGGCAACACCGCCTACGAGTCGCTCGGCTGTGGGACGCCCGCGATCATCGCGCGCGTGTCGTCACAGCGCGATATTCTGCCCGAAACACTGGTCGATAAGGTCGATTTTGGCGACAATGCGCGCGCCGCCGGGATCGCCGCCGGGATCATCACGAGCGGACGCCGCACCTCCCCGGAGACGATGGCGTATCTGCACACGCATTACCGTGTCGAGACGCAGTTGGCGACCTACGCCGAAACGATCCTCAACGCGGGGGTGATCGACGCGCCGCGCTATGTCCACACGCCGATCAGCGCGGCGACGCGCTTTGTGCTGCCGGTGTGGTGCTATCGCGGCGCAAGGGGGATTTACCACGACTATCGCGCCGACACCACCCGTGACGCAGCGCTCGAACGTCTGCTCGACGCGCACCCGGACGGGTTCACGCTGGCGGAAGCGTCACCGGAACAGGTCGAGGCGTGGTACCGCGCCGGATTCGTCGTGCCGGTGGGGTGAGCGGGAAACCTGCCGCCGTAACTAGGATCTGTCTGCAAACTGCCCTCATCCTCCGTCCCCTTCGCCCTGAGGGAGAAGGGGTGAAGTCCCTCTCCCTGAGGGAGAGGGATTTAGGGTGAGGGCAGTTTGCAGACAGACCCT
>JACSRG010000843.1 GCA_014879865.1 Anaerolinea sp. | reverse complement strand
TCGAACTGGCCGCGATACATCGTGCCCGCCACCAGCGAGCCGACATCCAGTTGCAGCACGCGCTTGTTGAGCAGCGGCTTGGGGGTTTCGCCGTTGACGATGCGCTGTGCCAGCCCTTCGACAATCGCCGTCTTGCCGACGCCCGGTTCGCCGATCAGCGCCGGATTATTCTTGCGGCGGCGGCTGAGCACCTGAATCACGCGCTCGATTTCAGTTTCGCGCCCTACCACCGGGTCGAGTTTGCCTTCCTGCGCCAGCGCGGTCAGGTCAGTTGCGAGCTGATCGACCAGCGGCGTCTTTCCGCTCTTGTCTTGACGCGGGCGCTGCGGGCGGGGTTCCTCTGGGTTGGGCTGATTGGATTGCACAGGACTCTCCTGTAATACGCGGCGCGTCTGCCGACGCACCTCTTCCGGGCTTACGCCCAGACGCTTCAAGATATCTATCGCTACGCCTTCGGTCAGTCGCACCAAGCCGAGGAGTAGGTGTTCAGTCCCAATATAATGATGTCCCATACGGCGGGCTTCATCCACCGCGAGTTCAAGGACGCGCTTAGTCCCCGGCGATAATTCCGGTTGAACGGTGGTCGTGCGCGTAGTGGCGCGCGTCATGCGTTCCACCAGTTCCTCAACTCGACGCTGCTCCAGACCCAGCTCACGCAGAACACGCCCAGCGACACCGCCTTCTTCGCGGATCAGACCGAGCAGCAGGTGTTCGGTACCGATGTAGTTGTGCTGGAGCCGTTCGGCTTCCTCTTGAGCCAAGCTGAGAACGCGCCGCGCTCGCTGGGTGAAGCGTTCCATTTTGTTCGGCACGGTTCCTATACCTCCGTTGCCAGCAGAGCCAAAGCTCTCCGGCGCTGTCTAACTTGAGAACGGCACTATTGCCAGCCCCTCAACTGATTTCGCTATAGTATACCATAGACCGTTGGAGAAATATAAACGCGAAGACGCCGCGTAATGAATGTTGCCTTAAAGTTACGCGGCGTGCAGTGTCATGCGTGACATCATGTTGTGTGGACGAGGCGTGCCTCGTCCCTACTGGTACTAGGCTTCCGGGTCCTCGCCTTCACCGAACGAGGTCGCCCAATCTTGATCAAGATATTCCGCCGAATTCACGCGCTTGAGGCTGAGCCCCAGACGGCGATTCTTCACGTCGATCTTGACCACGCGCAGTGTCAGCTTGTCGCCTTCGTTAACGACTTCGCGGGGATGATTCACGCGCTTGTCCGACAATTCGGAGATGTGGATCAAGCCTTCGATCTCCGGCACATCGACCAACTGGGCAAATGCGCCGAACTTGGTCAGCTTGGTGACCGTGCCCTGAACCAACTGCCCGACTTCGTATCGGGTGGCGACGGTATCCCACGGATCGGATTCTTGGCGCTTCATGCTCAAGCCGATGCGCTTGTTGTCCTTGTCGATGCTGATGACCTCGACCCGGACTTCCTGCCCGACTTGCAGCAGTTCGCGCGGGTGCGTGACGTGCTGCCACGAGAGTTCGGTCAGGTGAACCAGCCCTTCAGCGCCGCCGACATCGACGAACGCGCCGAAGTCTTCGAGGCTGACGACGCGCCCGGTGCGGACTTCGCCGACATTCAGTTGACCGATCAGGTTTTCTTTGCGCTTTTCGCGGCTCTCGCGTGATGCCGAACGCTCGGAGAGGATGAGGCGGTTACGCCCGCGATCCACTTCCATCACCTTGACCAGAATCGGCTCGTTGACCATCTGACTCCAGCGTTCTTCCGGCGTCTGGTCGCCAAGCGCGCGACGGCGATCCGCGCTCATCTGGCTTTGCGGCACAAAGCCGCGCAGCCGCCCGAAACGCACAATCAAGCCACCCTTGTTGTACCCGGCGATCCGCGTTTCGTAGACTTCTTGGCTCTGACGGAATTCCTCCGCCCGCTGCCAATCCAACTCTTCGGCGGCGCGGTTCAGCGACAGAATGACGTGTCCTTCGCGCCCCTGTGGATTGACCACATACACATTGATCTTCTCGCCCACGCGCAGTGATTCGAGCGTGCGCTTGTTCAGGCGTTCAAGTTCGTCGGCAAGGATCACCCCATCGTTGGGAACGCCCACATCGACGAGGATTTGTGTCGGCGAGGTCGATTTGATCACCCCTTCGACCAGATCGCCGCGCTTCAAATGGCTGCCACCCGTCGGGGCAGCTTCCTCTACTGCGGCTGGCGCTTCCGCCGCCGCTGTTTCCCCGCCAGCGTCAGCCGCAGCCTCAGCATCAGCCGCAATCGCCTCCGCCTCAGCGGTAGCCGCTGGCGAATCCGGTTGTGCCGACGCCGCTGCGGGCGGGGCGTCATTCACGGTGACAGGCGATGCTGCTTCACTATCTGACTGTGGCGGCTGCTCAACCGAAGCACCAGTCTGAAGTTCTTCGGTTTTGTCCAGCCCTGACTGATTCGACGACATGGCTTCTGGCTCTCCGCTGGTAAAGTGGGTACGCACAGGGATTATACAATATTGGGGATGGAAATCAAACAAGAAAATTAAGCCTTGTGTCATGTTCAGTTAAGGTTAAATCGTTTGGTCAAGCAGGTTGGGAAATCAGCCGCTAAAATCGGATCGATAATTGTAAGCTGGGGGAAATGAGCATGAACAATCCGGTACAGATCGGCGCGGTGCGCGGGCAGATCAGCGCGGACAGTTTGAGCGAATCGACGGCGGGGGAAGTCGCCGCGAAGTTCCCCGATCACGCGGAGGCGATGCGCGCGGCGCTTGGCGACGCCATCATTCGCGCCAGCCGCAACATCCTGCTGCTGGATGCGGGCGACGAGCGCGTGTTGATCGACACGGGCGAAGGCACGTTCGCGCCGACTCCCGGCACGCTGCTGCCCCATTTGCGCGCCAGCGGCAGCGCACCGGAAGCGATCACGACGATCATCCTGACCCATTTCCAT
>JACSRG010000703.1 GCA_014879865.1 Anaerolinea sp. | reverse complement strand
ATTGGAGAAATCCAAATCGTAGAGCACCCACCCCAGGTCACGCGCGCCCCTCAGCGGACTTGCGGGGATGTCGCGCTTATCCTCGATAAGTTCCACCTTTGCCGGGAATTCCCGCGTCCCCAAACACGGCGCGTGAAAATGCTGTCCTTCCCGTAAGCGACGCAGGACAATGTTGTAATGCCCTTCCTCTGTGTCGCGCTCGCCCCATTCCTTCTCCACCTTCGCGAAGTGTGCCTCGATGACGTAATCCACATCCTTCAAGACCATCGCGGCGCGCTGCTGGCGGGCTTCGGTGGCGGCGATGTAAAGCGGCTTGCTCGCGCCCTGCATCACCTGCAAGGCATTGTCCACTGACGCTTTATCGCTCACCTCGTTGCGGCGGATATTGGTGAACTCGATCTCGCGCAGGACGTGGATCTTGTCGATCACCCAACGGATAGCAGGCTTCCAGTAGATCGCCTCGATGATGCCGCGCGCCGCCGACGGGGTGATGACGTCGTAACTGACGCGTTCCACTTTCATTTCGGGACGGGTGAACAGGGCATAGCGTCCCTGTACACGGATGGTGATACCGTATCCCATAAGTCGGGCCTCCTTTCGATCGTTTCAAGCGAACAACCCATCCCCGCCGCTGCCTTCAGGAACAAGCAGACCACGCTGGGGGTCATAGTACTCTTGTGCGTACTCCGGGTTGAGAACGTTATAGCTATCGGCAACGGTCAATATCACTCCTTTCGCGCTGAGCCTGTCGAATTCGCCCGCGTAAATCGAAACGGCATAGGGCTGAAGTTTCCGCAGGGTGTACCATGGATATTCGGTATATTTCAATTCTTCGATAAGTCGTTCGGCCTCCTTGTCGAAGGGGATAATCACCGTCTCGGTCTCATCCTCGATGATTTGGAACTCTCGCGCTGCCGTCTCAAACTTGAATCGGCCATCGTGGCTGTCGAAACAATCCATGATGCTCTTGTAATCGAACGAGATGTTCGGGTCTTGCAAGTTATACAGTTGTGCAAAAAACGCTTCGATAGCAGGGATGGAGATCGGCGCTGTGGCGTGGTCGCGCAGCACCATGCGGGCAACTTCCGCCGACTGCTTGAGATACGCCGGCATTCTTTTGACGAACTCCGACTTCGGTTCAAAGACAAACATCTCGCTCACGCCGCGCTTCATCTCGCGGTTGATGCGCCCCGCTGCTTGATTGATGGAATCCAGCCCGCTCAGAGCGCGGTACCCGACGGGGAAATCCACGTCAATGCCCGCTTCCATCACCGTCGTCGAGACTACCCGGCAGGGCTGTTTGTCCTTCAGTCTTTGCTCAATCTCCTTCAACTTCTCTCTGCGGTGTGCGGGGCACATCAGCGTCGAAAGGTGGAAGTTCCCCTCGCCCCGCAATCCGCCGAACAGTCCACTAGCATGGCGGCGGGTGTTGACGATGCACAGCGCCTGGTCGTGCGCGTCCAGGCGGGCGAGCAAATCGTCATCGGTCATCGTCCCCAGGTTTTTCACTTCCACGCGCTTATAGAAATTGAACAACTCCTGTGGGTTGGGCGCGAGTTCTTGGGGTTTTGCCTCTTCAGGCAGGAATCGTTCCAGCCCTGGCTGAGTGGCGGTACAAAAGACCGCGCTCGCCCCATAGTTGGTCACCAGTTCCCACACCGCTGACATGGCAGGACGCATGTACTCACGCGGCAACATTTGGGCCTCGTCGAAGATAATCACGCTTTTGGCAATGTTGTGCAGTTTTCGGCAGCGCGATGACTTGTTGGCAAACAATGACTCGAAGAACTGCACGTTAGTCGTGACCACGATGGGAATATCCCAGTTCTCAGCCGCCAGCTTGAGTTTGGCGAGCGCGCTGTTGGTGCGATCATCGGGATTTTCGCGCTTCTTGCCCTCCCAATCGAAATTGGAGTGGTGCTCCAGCACATTCTCGTCGCTCAAGAAACCCTTGAACACCTGGGCGTTTTGCTCGATGATAGTTGTAAACGGGATGACGTAGATGACGCGCTTCAAGCCATGCGCGGCGGCGTGATGGAGCGCAAACGCCATCGAAGCCAGCGTCTTGCCGCCACCCGTCGGCACGGTGAGCGAGAAGAAACCGGGCTTTTCAGTTTTGCCCTTTTCGATACAGGCTTGGAGCGTTTCACTGCGTTTACGGTTGATGTCGCTGGTGGGGTTCTCGAACTGCTCCAAGTGCGCGCCAAGTCTCTTGCACAAGGTCGGGATGTCGTCATGTCCGCCGCGCGGCTTTTCACCCTTCATGTAAGTTTCGGTTTCCTGAAAATCCGCGTCTACCAATGCGGAGTAGACCATGCGCGTCAGGAATGAAAGCGAAAAGCCAAGATAATCTTTTGGCGGCTTGCCGGAAATGATTGGCAAGCGCAAGGGGCGGAAGGGCAATCGCTGCGGGAAAGGCAAAGCCGATACATCCAGTTCGCTTTTGTAGCCGCTGTAATCAGGCAGTTTGCTTTTCAGTCGGGCGCATACTGTACTACCTTCCAGGTCGGTCTCATTGCCGAAATCGGGCAGACCCGTATGATGTCCCATGATGGGATACGCCAGAAGTTGCGCAAATACTTCCTGCGGCGCGCCTTTGAGCAAGGCCTTGAGTTCTTTCGCGCCAGCAGTCGAATGATCAACGCGCGGACCGCCCTCCAGCCGCTTTTGAAACTCAGCAGAGTATTTACCCAAATCATGAATCAAGCCAGCGATATAGGCCAAGTCCGCTACGCTGGCATCTTCGCCAAACACGCGCGCCATCTCTGCAGTATTCCGCAAATGGTCGATGAGCGGTTGCCAGTCTTCACGGTCCTCGCCCTCACGACGATGCGCAAAGAAGCCAGTTTGCAGCGCGTTCACTTGTCTCACCCCATACACCCGCCCCAACCGCTGCACTTCCTTCACCAGCGCCTT
>JACSRG010000840.1 GCA_014879865.1 Anaerolinea sp. | reverse complement strand
TAGACCGCCAGACCGCGCCAGCCGAAGTTCAGGAACGGGAGCGCCAGCGCCAGCAGGATCAGCGCGACGATGAGCCGCGCCCGCGCGGGCGACAGCGTCACATGGGCGAAGAAGTTGCGCGCACCTTTGCGCGGGTCGAGCGCGTCGAACGGGGCGTCGTGGTAGTCGTTGACCGCGAAGCCGAGCCAGTAGCCGACGGTCACAGCGATCACCAGCAGCCACCCCGCCGCCGAGGCATCATCGTGCATCCACAGGCAGACCGCGCCGATGATGAAAGTTGTCCCCCACGCATCGATATGCGCGGTGATGAGTTTGGGTAAAGTGCGGATCATTCAGCGCGCGGCAGATCGTCGGGGGCGTCGATGAAGGTGATGGCGCTTCGGCTGATGAGTTCTTGCAGTTCGCGGGCGTGATCGTGCTCGTGCCGACTCCACACGCGCACCAAGTTGATCGCTAAGCCGTAGCCGCCCCATGGGAACATCAGCGGCGTGTTCCACTGCTCCGGCGTGATCTCGCGGAGCGCTTTTTTCAGGCGTTCGCGTTCGTATTCCCACTCGCGGACGGTCAATTCAAAGGTGAGTTCGCGCCGCGTCTCGACAGATTTCTCGTTGTATTCCGCCACGCCCTGATAGGCGTCGATGGCGGATTCGCCGCCGCGCATGTGCGCTTCAATCGAGTTGGCGGCGGCTTCATCCCACCCGGTGACGTGCGCTAGAATGTGTTTCAGCGTCCAGCCGGGGTAGATGATCGTTTTCCGGTCGAATTTTTCCATGACTGTGCGCATAGCGGCGCGGGCGTCGTCCAATTCACGGATTACGGTAGCAATCTCGTCGATCATGTTTTATCTCCTCGTTATTGAGGATCATAACAAAAAAAGCCGTAAAGCGTTCATTACACTTTACGGCTTTCATAGATTAATCGTCCGTAGGGAGGCGATTCATCGCGCCCAATGGGGAAAGTTTACCTTAGTCGTTGACGCGACCGAGGTACGAGCCGTCGCGGGTATCGACCTTGATCTTGTCGCCGATGTTGACGAAGATCGGCACCTGCACCGTCAAACCGGTGTCGGTGGTGATGTTCTTCTGCACGCTGCCCGCCGTATCGCCGACGACGGCGACTTCGGCTTCGGCGACCGTGTAGACGATGCTGGTCGGCAGCACGTAGTCGATGGGGTTGCCTTCGTAGACGCGCAGTTCGATTTCCATCTCGTCGCGCAGGAAGAGCACATCATCGCCGAACAGCGCGACCGGCACTTCGTACTGATCGTAGTTGGTGATGTTCATGAAGTGCAGCGTGTCGCCATCGCGATAGAGAAGGCGCGCCTGTTCCGAATCGACGTAGATGTTGTCGAGGCGATCTTCAATCGGGAAAATGCGCTGGCGGGTCGTCCCCGTGCGAATGTCTACCAGCGTGGTCTGCATCGACGCGGTGCCACGCCCCGGCTTGTTATAAACGAGATTGGTGACGCGGTACAGCGTCCCGTCAATACGCAGGGTCGTGCCCTTCTTCAGATCACCAGCAGCGATCATAGCTATCCTAACCTAACTCAATTAACCGTGTGGCGTCGATTTTACCAGACCATGTGAAATATTTCCTGACCGAAATGCGCGGATTTTCATCATAGTTTTGTTAAAGAGAAGGGCTGAGGTTCGAGGACTAAGTAAAAGCGGAGATGAGAAACGAATCTGTTCTTCACTCAGTCCTTGATTTGCGTCTGGAATCCGGGCAAGTCGTGCCAACGTCCACCGTCGATGATTTTGTCGCGCGGCTCTTGCCGCCACACCTCGACATGGGGATCGTAGGGGCGGGCGACGTAGCGATACTCTCCCCAATCGACCCACGACGCGCCGTGCTGATCGACGCGGCGCATCATCTTCGCGTACTCCTGCTCGATGATCTGGTCTGCCCATGCGCTCGCCGCGCCGTAGTGGGGATCAATCACCCGTAAATAACGCGCCATGTCAGTGATCGGCGCGGTCAGGTGACTGCCACCCGTGCGCAGCGAGTAATGCAGGTGACGCTCGATGATGCGGCGCACATCAGCAGCGTTGAACGCGGGGAGGATGTGCCTATACGCTGCCGGATCGTCGATCCACAGCGCCTGCGACGCAGAGCCAAGCGCGTTGATGGCGCGGTCAAGTTCGAGATCATCCTCCCAGATACCCGTATCGACGGTCTTCAGCAGATCGCCGCACAGATCAAACGGGATCAAGCCCATTTTCCCCCAGAAGCCCTGCGCGTCGCCGCGCTCAAGCTGAAGGCGGAAACCGGGATCGCGGTGGAAAGCGGCATTGACGAGATCGACGATGGACATGGGGATCGCGGCAGACGGCAGCGGTGAATGCTGGTAGTAGGTGTACGGGCTGACGGCGGCGGGGAGTCCGTTTTGCGCGTGCTGGCGGCTGAAGTCCATCAGCTTGAGCAGCAGATCGCGGGTGTAGACGGCGTCGTGGGCGGACAGGAGCAAATACCAGTCGGTGCTGGGCGGCAGCGCGAGATCGGGTTCAAGTGTTGCGGCAAAGGTGAGAAAGTTTTGCCCCCACCACAACGCCTCGCGGATGCGCGCCCAGCGATCCGACATCGTCATCCGCTGCCAGTAGCCAGCCCAGTCATAGAGTCCGGCTTGCGCCTGACCCTCGTAATTCGCGCCGCCAACCAAGCAGAGGATGGGTTGATCGCCGCGCACGCGCATGGCGTGAAGGTCGCTTGCGGTGTCAGGTGAATCGCACAGGAACAGCGGCGAGGTGAATCCACTCAGCGCGTGCATGCGCGCGCGGAGCGCGAACTCGAAGACACGCCGCGCGTGAGGTTCGGTCGGCAGGCGGCGGTGCATGAATTCGACGGCGAGAATATGGGGTAGGTTCGGACTCATGCGCCGATCCTACCCCGCTGGTACGTGGTGCGCAACGCCTCAGGCTTCGAGGG
>JACSRG010000839.1 GCA_014879865.1 Anaerolinea sp. | reverse complement strand
CTGCTTTTTGTATAATTCAGACAAGTGTTTATGTTGAGGAATTGACCCGATGATGACGAAAGAGGCGGTGCTCGCCACAATTCAGGAAAATGAGGTGGAATTCGTCGCCTTATGGTTCACCGACATCACGGGTATTGTCAAAAATATCACAGTGCCATCGCCGAAGATCGAGCGCGTGATCGACGATGGGCTGCATTTCGACGGGTCGTCGATTGAAGGGTTTGCGCGCGTCGCCGAAAGCGACATGATGCTGCTCCCCGATTTGAATACGTTCACCATGCTGCCGTGGGACAACCCGAAGACCGCCCGCTTGATCTGCACGGTACGCACGCTTGACGGCGATCCGTTCATCGGCGACCCGCGCAACATCATGATCAAAGCGCTGGATGATGCGGCGGAGCTCGGCTACTCCTTCAAGACGGGTATGGAACTGGAGTTCTTCCTGTTCCGCCGCCACCCGGATTTGTTCCCGTTCCAAGCCTATGATGAAGCCAGCTACTTTGACATGTCGAACAGCGGCAATCTGGGCGTACGCCGCAACATGATCTCGACGTTGATGCAGATGGGCATTCGCGTTGACTCGTCGCATCACGAGATCGGCGCGGGGCAGCAGGAGATCGACTTCGACTACAACGACGCGCTGCTGTCCGCCGACAATATCTTGACGGCGCGTGTTGCGCTGCGGGCAATCGCCCTGACGAAGAATCTCCACTGCACGTTTATGCCGCGTCCTTCCGCTGATCTGCCGGGATCGGGGATGCACACGCATCAAAGCCTGCACGACCTTCAGACAGACGCGAATGTCTTCGCCGACCCGGAGCATGAATACGGCTTATCCGAAGTGGCGCGCTACTTCTTGGCGGGGCAGCTATGCCATGCCCGCGCGATGTCGGCGATTCTCGCGCCGCTGGTCAACTCCTACAAGCGTTTGAGCGTCAGTTTTGAAGCGCCGAAGTACGTGACATGGGCGCACGTCAACCGGGCGGGCGCGGCGTTGATCCGCGTGCCGCACATCGCGCCGGGGAAAGAATCGCACACGCGTCTCGAACTGCGCTGCCCCGATCCGAGCGCCAATCCCTACTTGGCGACGGCGGTCATGCTCGAAGCGGGTTTGGACGGCATTCGCCAGCGGATGCCGCTGCAAGAGGCGCTTGAGGAGTCGCTGATCAAGCCGGATCGTTCGCGTCTGCGCCATACCGAAACGCTGCCCACGTCGCTCGCGGAGGCGCTCGACGCGCTGCGACAGGACGACGTGATCATGAACGCGCTCGGTCACTACATCGGCGACCGCTACTTGGCGGCGAAACAACAGGAATTAGATGAGTACAACAGCCAAGTCACCCCGTGGGAGCTTGAGCGCTACATCAACCGTTATTGAGCAAAAAAGGACGAGGCAGTGCCTCGTCCTAAACGTGAATTGCGAACCAATCGTGTCGTTCCGACTATTCCGCCTCCGACAGACCAAGATGCTCACGCAGGAAGCGCAGGCGATCCGCCTGCACGAAGCGCCCATCCATCGCGTGACCCTGATCCGGGTAGACGGTGCGTAGTTTAGGCGGCAGCGCGGCGCTGAAGAACTCGTCCCGCGCTTCTTCTGACACGTAGACATCCTGCTGCGCGAATTGGAACAGGATCGGCTTGCCCTCCGCATACGGAATCCCCGTGATCGGGTCAATCGGCGCGAACTGATCGCGGTAGGCTTGCCGCTGCTCGTCGGTCAAGTTCCCCGCCGTGAAGAAGAACCAATCCGCATATCGGGGTGTCGCCGCGATAATGACATAGGCGTCGGGACGATCATCGACTATCGCCAGCGTTGCCGCGTACATGCCGCCGAAATCGTGACCAACAACGGCGATCCGGTCGGGATCAACCCCGTTTTGTTCCAGCAGCAGATCGAGCGCGCGGCGCAGATTGATCACCTGCCGGATCGAGTCATCATAGTCGGTATCAGTGCTGCGGGCGCTGTTGAACCACGTCCATTCTTCCCAATTGGTCGCAGGGAGCAGCGACATGACCCCTTCGCTCGCCAACTGGACTGCTTCGTCGAGGTACTGGATGCGGTTGCTCGTCTCGGCTTCCGGTTCGTACCAGTGAAGATAAAGAATCCCGGCGAAAGAATTCGCGGCGGCGTCCGCCGCACCCGGCGGCAGGACAAGGTAAGCGGGCAGCGGATCGCCTTCCGGCACGGTGAAGGTAATATCGCGCACGGTGACGTCACCGCGCATCTCTGTGCCGACTTCCTGAATATCGAGTGGTGCGGTCTGGTCGTATTCGAACATGGCGACAACTTCCTCTGGTGGTGGAGGTGGTTCATCTTGCGCAAATACAGGCAGGGCTAACAGCAGCAAAGCGGCGCAGAACCCTAACAGGCGTCTCATAGCATCCCTTTCAGGTCATACGAGTTTGTAGAGCACTCTTATTACGCTGTGGGTTGCGATCAGGTTCGGACGAGTTTTATGGCGTGCCGAGCGCACACGCCATTTGCACCTGATTCAGCGGCAGCCGCTCAAAGCCGAGCCGCGTGAAGAAACCGTCGAATTCTTCGGGGGAAAGCTGCGGAACGATCCATTTGTGATCCGGGTAGGCGGCGGCGAGGGCGCGGATCAAGCGCGTGCCGTGTCTCTGCCCACGATCCGCCGGATCGACGAACAACCCGCGTAGGGCGAGTGTCCCGTTCGCCGTGTTGAAGGCGGCATATGCCTTGTCGAGCCGGACGCCGCGCATGGGCGATCCCCAGCGCATGAACGCTGCGCCGGAGACTTGCCACGGCAGATCGATGGTGTCCGCCAGCGCAACCTGTTTGCCGATCTCCGGCAGATCGACTGGGGGGAGGTCTGCGGTTTCGCCCGCGAATGGATTTGCCGTATAGCCGTACAAGCGGCGCACGATGTGAAAGCCGATCTTCTGGTAGAGGGCGACGGCGGGCG
>JACSRG010000371.1 GCA_014879865.1 Anaerolinea sp. | reverse complement strand
TGCACGACCACGTCATAGGCATCCACCCAGTACACTTCCTTATAGCCTTGATCGTTGTCGGATTCGTACACCGTCGCGGCGATGCGCTTGTCTTCCACCGCGATCACCTCTTGACGCACGGCTTTAAAGATGAAGGTGCGGTATTCGACCTCGTAAATAAACCCTAGCGACGGCTCATGGACTGCCGGACTGAACACGGTGGTCTTCTGGCGCTGGCGTTCGACCCGCGCGAATTGGAAACCGTTCCCGAAAATCCCGCCGGGATAGACAAAATACCCCGGCGCAAGCGGAATCGTGCGCTGTTGGCGCGGCTGCTGATCGCGCGCGTAGTTTACGCGCGCGTAGTTTACGTCAACGCCATCCGTTTTGAAATCGTACACGGCATCCCATGTGTCTCTGATGATGTGGCAGCGCGTCACCCGGTAGCTCTCAGGCGTCAGCGCTGCCCACAGCGTCGTGGATTGAACAGGGGTCTGCACCCGGATGCGATGGGTTTCGTCCGCCAGCGCGTGGATCGACCACGCTTCCTCGGTCAGCGGGTTGACTTCGCCAGCTTGAGCGGGGACATACCGTCCGCTGGCGACAAGGGTTTCATCGGGGAATGCCATGATTGATGTTTCCCTCGCCGGAGGCGCTGAGCCTCCGGCGGTCTGTTTCGTCTTACTGTCCGTCCGGGGCGCTGTACAGCCCGATGATGTTGCCTTCGGTATCTCGGATGGTCGCATAGTAACCCGCTTCGCCCATCGAGAGCTTGCCGCTCAGCGCCTTGCCGCCCGCCGCCGTGACACGATTCAATGCGCCCTGCACATCTGCGCCGACGTCGAAGTAGACGTAGACGCCGTTATCACGCGGTTCGAAGTTCGCCGTCTGGTTGAGCGAGAAACCGGGAGCGCCATTCGCGCCGCCGTCGAGGACTGCCGTCTTGCGGACGCCATCGTCCGCGACTTCGATGTCGCCGCTGTAACCGAACACCTGCTTGTAGAACGCCAACGCTCGCTCGATGTTCTGTGCCGGAATCTCCACCCACACCACTTGAGTAGCCATTTATGCGCCTCCGCTTGACAGGATCAATGGGATTATTATATGCACAAATGTTCTATTCGTCAAGGAGAATCTACGCCCTGCCGAGCATCCGGCTTAAGTTAGCGAAGACGTTATGCGTTTCTTCGCGCCAGCGCGCCCGCCGCTCAAGATCGAACAGCGCCCACGCATCACTGTCCGCCAGCATGACGACTTCGAGCACCGGAAACAGCGGCGCATTGATGTAGCGGCGCACTTCGTCCACCGTGAGCGGCGCGGCTTGCGGGTATTCCTCGATGTTGTCGATGATCTGGTGGAACAGCACGCCGCGCACGATTAACCCGCCGGGCGTATCCCACCCGAACAGTGCGCGGATGCCGTCGGTGATCTCCGGCAGGTAGCTGTTGTCGGGGATTTCTTCGCCATTCCCGTTGAGCTTGATGGCGTTCGACAACACGCGCGCCCACGCGTCGATCTGGTCGGCGTCGCCGTACACCTCGAAGCCGAGCGCGCCGAGCGTCCGTCCGGCATTCGCCGCCGACCGGAACGGATGCACATGATCGCGTTTACCGCGCAGCTTCTTCTCGACATCGTGAAAGAGCATGATCCACTCACTGAGTCTCTGCTGCTCTGCCGATAGAGTCTTGTATTCGGGCAGCAGCACCAGCGCGACCAGCACGGACATCTCGTGTATCAGCGTGATTCCGTCGGCATAGGATGCCATTTCGACCCAACCGGGGATGACGCGCTCAAACGCTTCCATCCGCTCCGGCGTGAAAAACGCCCGCACACGCATGACCAACTTCTCACGGTCGTCAAGCGTGTGCTGCGCGTGGGTCACCTCGTCGGCATGATAGGCGGCTGCCAGTTCACGAATGAACGGCATCAGTTCGGGCAAGTGATCATCGATCCGGGGGATAGCCATCGCTTGAACCTCGACTCGCAACTCGCATCATCGTTTGCAGCAGGACATTCGCGCCGTTGATCACGTCGTCCCACTCGGTGAATTCGTTCGGGTGATGGCTGATACCATCCACCGATGGAATAAAGATCATGCCGGTATCGGTGAAGTGAGCGAGGATTTGCGGCGAATGTCCACTGTAGCTGACCAACCGCTCGTGCGTCAAGCCGAGGTCATCGCAAACGGACTCGATGGTGTGAATCACACCAGCCGCGAGGGTCGCGGCTGGCATGGTGGTGATCTTTTCAGTTTCGACGGACAAACCGTAAGTAGCGGCGCACTGATGGGCAAGCGCAATCACGGCGGTTTCCATCTCCGTCATGAGCTTGTGGCTGACGTGGCGACATTCGACGGTCAGGCAGGCTTTGCTCGGAATGACGTTGAACATACCCGGCTCGACGGTCACGTCACCGCAGTTGAAAATGCCGTCGCCGTAGCGTTCGCGCACGAGGTCATGCGCGCGGACGATGAACAGCGCCGCCCCGCGCAGCGCGTCGCGCCGTTTGTACATATCAGTTGTGCCGGAATGTCCCGCTTGACCGATGAAAGTCACGTTATAGGTCGAGCGCCCGACGATGCCCGTCACGACGCCGATGTCCACGTTATCCCGGTACAGGCGCGGACTCTGCTCGATATGGACTTCGAGATACGCGCAGATCGACTGCGGGGCGCGGCTCGACCGCCAGATCGCGCGCGGGTCGATGCCCGCCTGCATCAGTGCGGCGCGAAACGATCCTTCGCCATAGTTGATCTCGGAGTGGTCTTCCGGGGAGAGCGATCCTGCCAGTGCGCGGCAGCCGAACAGTGATTTCCAGCAGCCTTCGTCGTCGGTGAAGTTGATCGCTTCGAGGTGCAGCGGCAGCTTGATCCCCGCCTCTTTGATCGTACGCAAACATTCGAGCGCGCACAGCACGCCTATCGCCCCGTCATACCTGCCGCCGTTGGGGACGGTATCCAGATGCGACCCGACCAGCAGCGTTTTCGCGCCCGGTTGATCGCTCGGCAGCACGCCGCTCAGGTTTCCGGCGTCGTCGTCGCGCACGATCAATCCGGCGATTTCAATTTTATCCGCGAACCACGCGCGGGCTTGGATGTCTTCTGCGGACAACGCGAGTCGGCTTACCCCGCCTTCGGGCGTAGCGCCAATCGCCGCGAGTTGGAGAAAGTCGGCGTACAGACGTTCCTGATTGATTTTCAAATCCGGCATCACGATTGAGGTCTGTAGCAAGACCGTACCTTCCGTTCAAATCTAACGTTCCGCCATTATAGACTGAAATTTATTGCCGACGCAATGAATCCCCCCTAAGCGTTAGGGGGAGGGGTGGAAGCCGGGATACGGTATAATAAAGTATAGGGCAAGAAAGAGGTGTGAATATGCCGATCATTGACCCAAATGTTGTTTATCTTGTGCTGATCGCCGCGCTTTGGCTGAGCGTGACGGCGGTTTATATGCCGGGGACGGGTATCGTCGAACTGCTGGCAGTTGGCGGCATGGTGGGGGCACTGCTGCTGCTCGCCGGTATGCCGACGAACTGGATCGCCGTGCTTGCGCTGGTCGTTGGCGTGATGGGCTTTTTGGTCATGCCGCTGGTGGATCAACGTCTCGCGCTGCTGTCCGTCGCCGGGTTGATCTTGCAGGCAGTCGGCAGCCTGACTCTGTATCACGATGGCATGTCCGTGTCGCTTCCGCTGATCGTCGTGACGATTGGCGCGGCGCTGCTCTATCACCGCTTCGCGCTGCTGCGTGTGCTGTCAATGCATCGACTTCAGCCCGCCATGATCGACGATGAGCCGCTGATCGGCGCAGAGGGCTACGTGCAGAAGCCGCTCGCGCCCGTCGGCACAGTCTACGTACGCGGCGAATCATGGACAGCGCGCCTTGAAGACTCATCGGAGCAGGACATACTGCCTGCCGGAACGCCGATCACGGTGGTCGAACGGGAGGGCTTGACCCTGTTCGTCGAAGCCGTCAAACAGAAACGCCATGCATCTACAGGGGAGGCATAATCCATCATGGGACTCGAATACATTCTGCTGATCGCGCTCGTCTTCTTTCTGTTCATCGTACTGACGAGCATCATTCGCATCGTGCCGGAATACGAACGGCTCGTCGTCTTGGCATTGGGAAAATACGCGGGCACACGCGGTCCCGGCTTGACGATCATCATCCCGCTGCTCGAAACCGCCCGGCGCGTCGATCTGCGTGAACGCTTCTTGGAGATTCCGCGCCAGACCGCGATCTCGAAGGATAACACCGCCATCGACATCGACTTCTTGGTCTACTACCGCGTGGTCAACCCCAAGCTGTCGGTGCTGGAAGTCGAAAACGTGGTTGCCGCGTCGCTCAACATCGCGGCGACGACGCTGCGCGCGGTGATCGGCGATATCGAATTGGACGATGTGCTGGCGAAACGCGAAGGCATCAACGATGTGCTGCGCGTCAAGCTGGATGAAGTGACCGAGCGCTGGGGCTTGAAAGTGACACGCGTCGAAATCCGCGAGGTCGAACCGCCCAAGAGCGTGCAGGATGCCATGAACCGGCAGATGAGCGCCGAGCGTGAACGCCGCGCAACGGTCACGCGCGCGGAAGGCGAACGATCCGCCGCGATCATGGTGGCGGAAGGCGAGAAGCAGTCGGCGATTTTGCGCGCCGAAGGTGAACGGCAGTCTTTGGTGCTGCGCGCTGAGGGTGAACGTCAGGCGCAGGTCTTGCTGGCGCAGGGGCGCGCCGCCGCGCTCGAAGCCCTGTTCAAAGAGGCGAAGGACATCGACGAGAAGACGCTTATGCTGCAATACATGGACGCGCTCAAGTCGATGGGGGCAAGCGCCGCGACCAAATACGTCATCCCGATGGAACTGACGGGCTTGGCGAACCGCCTGCTCAACTCGATCAGCGGTGCGGGCGGGGGCGCGGTCAGCACGAACGGCTCAACTGAACCGAAGCCGTAGCGCAAGGACGCTAAGACGCAAAGGGTAAAGAATCATCCCCTTTGCGTCTTTCTCTTTTGCCCTACAACCCGCCGACCTGCACCTCCGGCGGCGCGACTTCGGGTGGAGTCACTTCCTCCGGCATGGGCGCGGCGATGCTGAAATCCGCCTGACCGCTCCACGCGCCATAGCCGCCATACGGACTCCACGCTTGCACCCACCAGCGATAATTTCCCGCTGGCAGCGGCATGAGTTGGGTCGCGCAGACCGCACCACCGCAGTGATCCGCCGCGCTGAACCATGTGTCGAAGACCTTGCCCGCGTCATTGCTCAACCAGACGTAGTACCACGCGCCGCCCTGTACGGGCGTCCACTGGAACGCGACCTCCGGCGCAACCGTACCGACCGGGGCAAATGGCGTCGGCGCACTCGGCGCGACCGCGAACTGCGCTTCCGCGCTCCATGCGCTGTAACCGCCATACGGACTCCACGCCTGTACCCACACGCGCTGCAACCCGCCGTCGAGCGGCACAGGCGGCGTGACCGCGCATTCCCCCGCCGCGCAGATCGTTGATCCGTCGTACCACTGGTCGAGGACGAAACCGCTCTCGTCGCTGACCCACAGGTCATACCACGACGCGCCGGGAACGCTGTTCCAGCGATAGGTCGGCTGATTCCCGGCGATCACGCCGCTTGGCGCACTGATCGTCGGGGCGGCGGGCGGCACGGTGACGGTGAACGCTGCCCCGCTGTTCCACGCGCCGTAACCGCCATACGGACTCCACGCCTGCACCCACCATTGATATTGTCCGGTGGGCAAATCGAGCGGCGTCACCGAGCAGGTGTCGCCCGTGCAGATGTTCCACGCATCGTACCACTGATCCATGACGTGACCGTCCGCGCCCGTGACCCATAGGTAATACCATGCGCCGTCGGTGACGGTGTTCCATGTGAACGTGGGCTGCGTGACGGGGATCGCGCTCGCCGGTGCGACGGGCGTCGGCGCGGCAGGCGGCAGGAGTCGCTGCCACTCGGCGACGTAAACTTCTATCTCGGATTCGCCAGTTGGATCAGGTGGAAATAGGACGTACACGACATAACGACCATCTTCTGAGAGCAGCACAGGACCAAAACTCGTGCTGTTGATGGGATTTGCCTGCGGATTCGCCCACAGGTTGAAAGCCACGCCTGTCTTTTGATCCCGAATGTAAGTAGAAGCGCCATACTGGACGACATAGCGTCCATCTGCGCTAATTGAATCCAGCCTTGAATTAGATTCGACTCCGTTGACCGACACCGGCGGCAGTCGCTCAAGCGTCCCAGTCTGCCGATCCAGCACGAATGAGTCTTCCACGCCATTGTTGTCGTTCGGGACAAGATTGCTGGCATACGAGCTAAACGCTACATAGCGGTTGTCAGAGGTCACTGTATTGCCCAGCTGAGAACCTTCATTCGTTTGCCCGCCGTCATAGGCATGAGTGAGGCGCGTCGTCTGCTGGAGCAGACGATCCCGCATGAAAATATCGCTGAATCCATTCGTATCACCGGCGACCAGATCAGCCGCCGACGAGAAGAAGTAGGCAAAGCGTCCATCATTGCTGATTGCGCCACCACCGAATGGACTTACGCCGGGGGGAAGCTGCGAGGGTTGACCGTTGAGCGCCACCGTTATCAGTTCGGTTGTATTCAGCAGCGTGTCGCGTACGTAAATCTGATGGTACTGGTTGAGTAATGGGAAACACGCATCAGCATCCACCCCAAAGAACAAGAGGTAACGACCGTCTGCCGACATATCGAGCGCTCCCACCTCACAGCGGACATTTGCGCCGGACGGCATGATCGATACCAGTGTTGTCACCCCCGCCTGCCGATCTCGCTGGTAAAGTGCGCGGCGATTTTCACTATCAATCCACACTTCAAACACAACGTACCGCCCGTCGTGTGAGATGAGCGGTGGCGACATTGTACTTTCTATGGGTATTTCATCAGAGTCGACCGAAACAATCTCTGTCTGGCATGTCAGCCGATCCCGCACAAACGATCTGTACACGCCTGTCTCCGGGATAAACCCGGCAAAGGCGATGTAACGATTGTTGCCGGAGATCGTGCCGCCATAATAATTATAGGCGATTGGCTGACCATCCACGCCGATGGACACCACCTGCACGGGCGCATTCGGATCGCACGCGGGGATGGTCTGCGCGGCGGCGGCTTGAGGAGAAACAAAGGCGGCGCTCAACAGGAGCAGAGCGACGGCGAGAGCGAGCGTGAATCGGCGCATGAGGCAAGCCCTGTTCACTACAGCAAATAACCCTAGTGTAACCGGACTTGCTTACCCTCACTAGCAACGATTGCCCTCCGCTGACGTGAAGAAAGTCATGGAGTTAAAAGTAAAAAGTTGAAAGTAAGGACGATTCTCGTTTTCACTTTCAACTTTCTACTTTCAACTTTCTACTCCGCTTAGAACCCGCCGATCTCGACCTCCGGCGGCGTGATCGTTCGCGTGACCACGATTTCGCTTACCCCGCTAGCCGCCACCGTGACCGGCGCTTCGATCTGCACCTCGTCGATGAAGCACAGCGTCTCGTTGACCGCTTCGCAGTAGTACACGGTGATCACGCCGTAGAGCATGTCGTCGCCTTCGCGCAGCGTCACCGGGAAGCGCGCTTCCGTCTCGCGGATCGAGCGGGCGCGGTCTGCCTCGGCGATCTCGATAGCTTCGTCGGCGGTGTTCCACTCGGCGCGCGACGGCGCATCCGAGTTGATCCGGTAGCCTTCCGGCAGCGTGATCCGCAGCACGATCTCACCCGCGCCCGCCGCGACGGTTTGCGGATCGAGCGTCAGCAGCAGTTCATCCGCCTGATTCCCGCCGATGACCGTCGTTTCGCCCGCGACTTGCAGGGCTTCGGGGTTCGGGAACATCAGCGTGCTGACCGTCCCCGCCGCCAGATCGATCACGCGGATGGCGTGATTGTTGGTATCCGCCACGAACAGGCGATCCCCTGCCAGCGCCAAGCCGCCCGGCTCGTCGAATTCGGCGTCTTCGAGCGCCCCATCGCGGTAGCCGCCGGGACTGCCCGCGCCCGTCAGCGTGCTGATCGCCGCCGCTGCCGGGTCAAGCCGCTTGATCGTGCTGTTGTAGGTATCCGCCACGAACAGATCGCCGGACGCCGCGCCTGTCACCGCCAGCGGATGCTGCAAGCGCGACACGCCCGCCGCGCCGTCCATATCGCCGAAGTCGAACAGGTTGTTGTCGAGCGTTCCCGCCAGCGTAGATAGTTGATCCCCGGCGATGTTCGCCGCGCGGATCGTGCTGCTTTCGCTGTCGGCGAAGTACAGCACGCCGTCGCGGTAGAACAAGCCGCTCGGCTGCGCCAGATCAGAATCGACCAGCGTGCGGTTGACCAGCGCCTCGCGTCCGCTGCCAATCTCCGGGCGGATCGTGGCATTTTCCACATTCAGCGCCCAAATCTGGTGGACGCCTGCCATCGCCACATAGAGCGTGTCACCTTCGCCGAAGGTTACGTCCCAAGGGCTGCTGAGCGCCGTCGTCAGCGCGGGCTGTGTCACGTTGATCGGGTAGCGCGTGTAGCCCTGTTCGCCCGTCCCGGCAATCGTCGTAACCGTGCCTTCCGCCAGATCGACGCGGCGCACGGCATGATTTTCCGTATCCGCCACGTACAGGTGATCGCCGCGCAGCGCCAGCCCGTGCGGCTTGTTGAACTGCGCTTCGGCATACGCCCCGTTGGTGAATCCGCGCGTCCCGCTGCCAACCACGCTTAGCACCTCATACGTATCCAGCGCGGCGATGATGATCCGGTGATGGTTGGTATCGGCGATGAACAGGCGGTTGGTCGCCTCATCTGCCAGCACCTTGCCGGGGAATGCCAGCAGTCCGCCGGGGACGTTCGCGCCTTCCAGCGCCAATTCGAGCGGATCGCGGTTCAGTTCGCCGACCGAGTCGAAGTAATCCGCCATGCCGCCGATCACCCGGTCGAACGCCTCGAACGGGATTTCGCCCGCCTGCATCGCCAGCACGTTACCGCGCGGGTCGATCAGCACGAACGAGGGCCACGCGCGCACGCCGTAGGTTTCCCACACGCGGAAGCCGCTGTCGTTGATCACCGGATGCGCCAGCTCGTAGCGCTGCACGATCTGCCGGAGATTTTCCGTCTCGCCCTCGTTCTCGAACTTCGCCGAATGCACGCCGATTACGACCAGCGCATTCCCGTAGCGTGCTTCGAGCCGTTCCAACGTCGGGATCATGTGAATGCAGTTGATACAGCCATACGTCCAGAAATCGAGCAGCACGATCTTGCCGCGCAGCGCTTGCATCGTCAGCGGCGCGGAGACGTTGATCCAGTCCAGATTGGGCGGGAATTCCGGCGCAGGCAAATTGGTGCGCCCGACATAGGGGTTGTCCACAGGCGTAACCTCTTGAGCTAACACGGACAGGGGCAGGAGGAGCAGCAGGAGTAAGAGAAGGCGGGTGAAGCGCATCGTATTCCTTACCATTAAACATTAAAATGTCGGTAAACACAGTATAGCGTGGGGATTTCTATTATGCATCTCATCAGCGTCAACCTCGGCAAGGAACGCGACCTGAATAACGGCAAGCGCGTCGAGCGAACGGGTATCTTCAAAGAGGCTTCCTCCGAACCCGTGTCTATCGGCAAGCTGGGGCTCAAAGGCGACGCCGTCGTCGATGTGGATAATCACGGCGGGGAAGATCAAGCCGTGTACGTGTACGGGCGTCCCGATTACGACTGGTGGGAGGGGCAGATCGGACGCGAACTCCCCGGCGGCATGTTCGGCGAAAACCTGACGATTGCCGGGCTAGAGTCGCAGACTTTTTCCATCGGGGATCGGCTGCGTGTGGGCGAAGTCCTGCTCGAAGTCACGTCGCCGCGCATCCCGTGTTCGACCCTCGCGGCGAAGATGGAAGACCCGCAGTTCGTCAAGAAGTTCCGCCACGCCGAGCGTCCCGGCTTATACTGCCGCGTGATCGAGACCGGCGATGTCAAAGCGGGTGATCCGGTCACGGTCGAGCCGCTCAACGATGCGCTGCTGACGGTGGTCGAGGAATTCCGCGCGTGGTACGAGATGGACACGCTGGATACGGCGACGCTCCGCCGCTTCCTCGCCGCCCCGATTGCCATCCGCGCCCGCCAGCACTACGAGAAGCTGCTCGCCGAGCGCGTCGGGTAGAGCGCGTCGGGTAAAGCGCGCCGGGTAAAGCGCGTCGGGTGATGTGCCCGCCCCGCTTGGCGTCTCCCCCGAATTCAGCCGGACGCGGGATTTAGGCGCATGTTGGCGCATATGGCAATATCCTTCGTAACAAAAATACCGAATTGAGGTAAAATGAAGGAGTGACGCAACCATGAATCAAGAAGCAGACAGCGGACGGTTGTCGACTACAGAGCCGGTCGACGACAACGCACTGCACACGGGCGATGAGCAAGAGCAGTTCGAAGAGGAACTGCGCCAAACGACCAGCGGCATGTACAATGAGGAGGAGCGTAACCGGCAAGCTGCCGAAGACCAGCGGCAGTGGGCTGCGCAGTCTCAGGCAAGGGCAGAAGGACATCGAGAGCGCGCCGAGCAGGCTCGACAACAAGCGGAAGACAAACGTGCCAGCGCTGAGGTGGAACGGGAAGACGCGGAGCACTACCGTCAGGCGATGGAAGAGCAGCGCGAATTGCTGGAAGAAGTGCGTCAGACGTTGGCACGTCTGGAACGGGTCGAGTGGCGTGCGAACCAAGCCATTGAAGAGATACAAACGTTAGCAGCCGAACTGCGCCAGATGACTCAGGAATTTCGTCAGGTACAGGGACGCCAGTGACAGATCAGGGGCGGTCGTTCCAAGTTGGCTTTGTATGCTGAATGGCAACAATGGTTGCCTGACGGCTCTGTATCTCCAAACTCAGTTCTGCTAACTCACTCAGAAGCGTCGCACGCTCTACCTGCCTCGCCTCGCGCGCGGTCGAACTGTAATTCGAGTCGCCGCGATAGTAGCGATTGAGGTTTCTATGCACCGCGAGCAGCTCGCTGTGAAGCTGTCGCATGCGGCGGTAGAGCGACGATAATTCTGCATACAGCCGACGTTTTTCCCGATACACTTCCCGTTGTTTCCGGTATTTGTCAGAGTTTCCCATCGCCGTTGTCCTTTTGAATCCGCTGGAGACGTGCGCGATCTTGCGCTTGCGCCACGACACACGTCCCGACACCGTTTCTTCGACCCACTGGACTCGACGAAGGTGTTTTTCGTTGGCGACGATGGGATTCAATGACAGTGGGTTTGAGTTTCAGCCGATTGCCCCGCCGCTGAGAGTCGCCGTCCCGCGCGCCGCCGCGATCTGCTGGGCGTAGTTGTCGGTGCGGTAGGCGGCAATCGGATCGGGATTCAACCCCATCTCGGCGCGCACCTGTGCCAGCAGCGGACGTACATCCGTCTCGAACGCGCCGATCAGCGTGCGATGCGCGCCGAGCACATCCCCGGCAAGCTGCTGTTCGCGCAGTGTCTTGTAATCGACGATCAAGGCTTTGGCATACGCCGTCTGGCAGTTGAGCACGCTGACCAGCATCGCTTCGAGCTTCGGCTCGATGTTGTGGCTCTGGTCGATCATGTAGGCGACATTCGCCGCCGCATCCCCCGCGCTGACCAGTTCGACATAGATTTCGAACAATTCTTGCGGGTTGCTCGACCCGACGATCAGATCGTCGTCGGCGTAGCGCCGCGCGTTGAAGTGGAAACCGCCAAGCCGACCTTCCGCCAGCAGGAAGGCGACGATATGCGCGATGTTCGTCCCCTGCGCGTGATGCCCCGTATCGACCAAGACCTGCGCTTGTTCGCCGAGCTTGATCGCCGTCGCGTATGCCATGCCCCAATCCGCTAGATCGGTGTGGTAGAAGGCGGGTTCAAAGAATTTATACTCGATCAACATGCGCGACCCGGCGGGCAAATGCGCGTAGGTCTGCTTGAGCGCGTCGTCCATGCGCGCCTTACGCCCCGCGATGCTGTCCTGCCCGGCGTAATTCGTGCCGTCCGCGAACCACAGGCTGAGTACGTCGCTGTGCGTCTTCGCCATGATCTCGCAGCACTCGATCAAGTGGGCAAGCGCTTCTTCGCGCACCCCCGCCGATGGGTGTGTGATGCTCCCCAGCTTGTACTGGTCGTCTTGGAACACGTTCGGGTTGACCGCGCCGATGCTCACGCCGCGATCCCGCGCGTACTGACCGAGCGCGTCGTAATCATCCACCTTGTCCCACGGGATGTGGATGGCGACCGACGGCGCGATTCCGGTCAGCTTATGGATGTAGGCGGCGTCGTCCAGCTTCTCATAAATGTTCCGCGCTGCGCCCGCCCACGGGAACACTTTGAAGCGTGTCCCGCTGTTACCGTAGCCCCACGACGGCGTCTCGATGTGCTGGCGCTTGAGCTTCGCCTTCACGTCTTCAAGATTGATCCCTTTCGCGGCTAAATCATCCGCGAGCAGTTGGTAGTGCGCGCTAATCGTCATGTTTTTCCTCGATCAATGGTACTTACTTGTCAAAATCTAGAGTGTTTATGTTCGGCGGCGCACATTTCACGTTATACTTGATGTAAAGAATTGTTTGTTTCCGCACCTCAGTTGAGTGGAAAACACCCCGATGCCCACACTCGAACTCGACGAAGCTGCTATAGGCAGACTACACGAGCTTGCCGAACAGGCAGATTGTACCCCAAACGAGCTGATTGCCCGCTGGATTAATGCTCGGGTCGCAATCCGTCAAACTGCCGCCGATTCTGAAGCGCTGAGACACCTACAAAAGAATGAAATCCGCCTGCGCGCTCTGCTGGATATGCAGAGCGCTTTCGTCGTCCGCACCGACCTTGTGGGCAACTTCACCTACGTCAACCCGGCGTGGACGAAGGCGTTCGGGTGGCTCGAAGGGACAGGCGTCGGCGCTTCCTCTCTCAACAGCATCCTCCCCGAAGATCACCCGCTGGTCTATGACGTGGTGATGCGGTGTCTTGCCGAGCCGGGGAAAAGTGTGCAGGCGGTCATCCGCAAGCTGAGCGCGGATGACAGCGTCCTATGGACGCTGTGGGAATTCGTCGCCCAGCCCGAACCTGACGGCACAGTCTCCGAAATCGAGTGCATCGGCTTCGACATCACCGCGCAGAAACAAGCGGAAGAAGCGCTCCGTTTGAGCAACGAGTATTACCAGCAGGTGATCCGTCTCGTCTCCGATTTCGTCTTCATGGCGCATTTCGAGGAGGACGGCACACCCATTGTTGACTGGGCAGACCCGCCCACGCAGTCAGGAGTCCTCCAAACAGGCAAGCCTTACCCGTTGGATCGCATTCACCGCGACGATCTGCCGCTCATGCTGGAGGCGCTGGAGCGGGTCAGGCAGAACCAAGCCGCCAGCACTACACTCCGGCTGCTCGTGGGTGACACGTACAACTACTGGCGCTTGTTCCATCTCCCCCGCTGGGATCAAGAGCAGCAGCGCGTCACGCACGTCTATCACCTGATGCAAGACCTCACCCGCCTGATTCCCGCCGAACCAGCAAATACCACCCAAGACCGCGAGTACATCGCCAATATGAAACAGTTGATCGCCGGGGTAGCGCATGACGTGCGCGTGCCGCTCAGCGCGATTCTGCTCAGCCGCGATCTCCTCAGCCGCTACTCCGACCGGATGGACGCTGTGCATCGCAACGAGAAATTGGACGAAATCGGCGTGCAGGTCGATTATCTGCGCGAGTTATTCGAGGACTTGAGCGCTTTCACCGCCAACGCGCCCGAAACGCTCGAACTGCGGCTGCGCCCGCACGATCTCGACGCGCTGTGCCGTCACATCATCGCCGACATTCAATCGCTGCGGTCGCCGGTTAACGGCGCGCCCGCACGCCGGATCACGTTTGTCAATCAGGGGGACATCCGGCAGGTGAAGCTCGACGAAGTGAAAGTCTCGCGCATCCTGCAAAATCTGCTCTCGAATGCGGTCAAATACTCGCCTGCCGACACCGACGTGCGGCTGGAAATTAACCGTTGTGACGATCAATTAATCTTCAAGGTGATCGATCAGGGAATGGGCATCAGGGTGGAAGATCAGATGCGCATCTTCGACCCCTTTTTCCGCGCGGATACCGTGCGCTTTCTGCATGGCACGGGCTTAGGCTTGAGCATCGTGCAAAACTGCGTGCGTCTGCACAACGGCAGCATCGACGTCGAAAGCGCGCCCGGTCTCGGCGCAACCTTCACCGTCAAGCTGCCGTATGTGGAATAAACACGGCACACCTTTTGAGTGTGCCGTGTGATCGTTGTCTTGAGCGTTACGGGGCGACCGCGTTCGATGGAACCCACACGCGCCGCGCCTGACACGCGATCCACAACTGCGTGAAATCGCCGCTGGTCTGCGTCACGTACCAGTTACCGGCGGGGATGTTGAATCCGGTCGCGGTGGAAGCATCCGCCGCATAGAAAGCGGGTGCGCCGAGGGGCAGATTGCGCACAACTGCGGTTGTCGGGAGCGGATTCGGGCACGATGCCGACGGCGCTTGGAGCACCTCAATCGATGTCACCGTGCCGCCGTTGCATTTACTGATCGTGACAATCGTGCCTGAGACCGCCGATCCGCTCGCGGGATCGACCAGCAGCAGTTGAACGGTGTAAGGCGTATCCGCTGGAAGCGGGAAATTCGCTGTGACCGGACCGGCGCTGTCAGAGTTATACAAAGACCACCCATAACTGCCGTTATCAGACGAGTTGGGCGTGCCTGCGTCCTCGTCCATGTAGCGGTTACCGCCAGCATCGACAATCGTGCGCCAGTAGAGCGTAGACGGGTCGGTAATGCCTGCCAGCTCCATACTGAACCGCGTGTCAGAGTTATTGCATCCAATCCCATCGACGCTGATTAGTGTCCACGACGGCGAATCGGCGAAGACTGCCGGAACCCCGAAGAGCGCTAAAGCGATCACGAGCAGTGCAGTGAGTGCCATCAACTTGCGCATAGTTTTCCCTTGTGTTGTTATGTCATTGTGATGCATTGCTCATGATATGCATATTTACGATTTGGGGCAACCAGAATTTCTAATGGGATACAGCGGAAGTTTGCCGGAGGCTTTTCAACCCCCGGCGGTAATACTTACACCGGCTGATTCTTGCGCGTCGCGAAGGCGACAGCCTCCTCGTAGCGGTCAAACCAGCGGATGTTATGGCGGCGGGATAAGCTCTCCAGCGTCCGCCCGATGCTGCGCGCCACGACGGACGCGCCGACTACCACCCAGTCACCGAGCATAGCGTGGCGGAAGGGACCATAGAGCGCGCCGCCAATCGTCTCGACAATCGGGAACACCGGGTTTTGCCGCAGATCGACGATCACGTCCATCGGAGCGACCGCCGCATTGAGATACGTGAGCATTTCCGCAAACGCGGCGCGTACATCCTCCGGCGTTGCGCGATGCTCCCACGTCATGATCAGGATATTGCTCTCCGGCAGTAGTTCGATGTGCACGGTCTCGCTTGTCATGGTGTCCTCACGTTACCACGCTGTAAAGTTACTATCGTGAAATATAACACAATTACAGTCGGTTCGCTACGCATGTGCAGCGTACCCCGCTCCTCATGCGTATCGGCGACTAGGATGTGTCTGCAAACTCATTGTAGCCCTCATCCCCCGTCCCCTTCTCCCTCAGGGCGAAGGG
>JACSRG010000191.1 GCA_014879865.1 Anaerolinea sp. | reverse complement strand
CTATGAGCAGGTGTGCAGCGCCAACACGGGACACGCCGAAGTGGTGCGCGTGACCTTCGACAACAGCGTAATCAGCTTCCGCGATATTCTGAATGTGTTCTTCACCATCCACGACCCGACCACGCTTAACCGTCAGGGTGCGGATGTTGGACCGCAGTACCGTTCCGCCATCTTCTACCACACGCCAGAGCAGAAAACGACCGCCGAGCAGGTCATCGCGGAGCTCAACGCGGCGAAATTGTGGGATAACCCGATTGTGACCGAAGTCACGCCTGTGTCGAACTACTCGGATGCGGAGAACTACCATCAGGAATACTTCGCGCGCAACCCGTATCAGGGATACTGCCGCGTGGTGATCGCGCCGAAGGTCGCCAAGTTCCGCCAGAAGTACATGGCGCAATTGAAGAAGTAACGATCCGGCTATTTTGCATCGAAGGTTTGCTGGTATCATAATCACTGGTATTGGCAAACCTTTGAGATATACAGCGTGACCTATTTCTATAAAGCCTACAACTTGCGCGTCCGGTCTGCGTTCGAAGTGCCGGAAATGCTCCCTATCCCCCCGATTGACCCGGTTGACGTCACAATCCGCATTTCCAACAAGGATTTCCCCCCACTTCACCCGGTGCACCCGCTGCAAGTGTTCCCCGAAGGCGTCGTCTACCGCTGGTATCGCGTCGGCACGGTCATGATCCGCGAGGGACGCGAGATCATCCTCGATCCGCTGCCGGACGCCGAACCGACGCTCTCGGCAGACATCATCGCCAACAATGCGATGGCGATCATCCTGCATCAACGCGGCTTTTTCGTCATGCACGCCAGCGCCGTCCTCACTGAACATGGGGCTGTTGCCTTCGCGGGCGAATCCGGCTTCGGCAAATCGACGACTGCCGCGTCCTTCGGTCAGCGCGGCTTCACCATCCTCTCCGATGACATCGTCAGCCTTGATTTGAGCGCGGCAAACCCGGTTCCGCTCATGTCGCCCGCCTTCCCGCAGTTGAAGCTGCTTCCCGATGCAGTCGAGTCACTCATCGGCGGCGTAGACGCGCTCCCGCTTCAATTCGAGTCGGCGCACAAGTACGTCTACCGGCAGGATAATCACTTCCCCGACGCACCGCAGCCGCTCCGCGCAATTTACCTGCTGGATCGCGGCGACGAAACCCGCATCGAACCCGTCCCGCCGCGTCAAGCACTGTTAGAGCTGTTCCCACATTCGTACATCGCGCGCCAACTGCGCATGTACAACCTCGACATGCTCCGCGCGACCAAGACCGAAGGTACGCACTTCATCAACTTGTCGCGCCTCGCGACTCAAGTCCCGGTACGCCGCCTGCGCCGCAGCTTCGCGCCCGGTGAACTGGCGCTGCTGCCCGACCTGATCAGCGAGGATCTGGCACACCTATGATCGAGCAAGTGCGCCGCCGTCTCCGTCAAGTCATCGAACTGCGCCGCGCGCTCCAGCTAGTATGGCAAGCCGCGCCAAGATGGACACTGGCGCAGATCGCGCTGCTGATCTTCCTCAGCGCCCTTCCCGTCGTGATCCTATACGTGACCAAGCTGACCATCGACGAGGTGACGGCGATCATCGCGCTCCCTGCCGCCGACCGTGACTTCAGCCGCGTCGCCCCGCTGATCGCGCTCGCCGCCGGGATCGCGCTGGTCGAACTGCTGCTCAACACGCTCAACCGGTTGGTGATCGACCGGCAAACGCGCATCGTGGCAGATCACGTCATCGACCTGATTCATGCCAAGTCGCTGGCGGTCGATCTGGAGTACTACGAGAACGCCAAGTACCGCGATACGCTCCACCGCGTGCAAACGGATGCCCCGTTTCGCCCGCCGCGCATCGTCACCAGCTTGATGCTGTTCGTGCAAAACCTGTTTTCGTTGATCAGCCTGCTCGTGCTGCTGATCTCGTTCAGCCCGCTGATCGCGCTGATCCTGTTCGCGTCAGCGCTGCCGGGGTTGTTCGCCCGCTTGCAGTTCGCCAAAGTGATGTTCGACTGGTTGCAGCGGAAATCCGCCACCGAGCGCCTGATCGTCTACTACAACTATATCCTGACGCTGGAAAGCTACGCCAAAGAGATTCGCCTGTTCGACCTCGGCAAGGTGTTCGCGCCGCGCCATAAGCTGCTGCGCGGGCGGCTGCGCGAAGAAGAATTCGTCATCCAGACACGCGGCGCGCTGCGCGATTTCGTCGCCCAGTTCTTCGCGACGGCGGCGGTGTACGCCTCTTACGCCTATATCGCCTTTCAGACCGTCGTCGGGACGATCACGGTCGGCAGTCTGGTGATGTATTTTCAGGCATTTCAGCGCGGACAGGGTTTACTGCGCGAGATGCTCAACAGCCTCGCCGAACTCTACGAGCACAGTTTGTTCGTCACCCAGTTTTACGAGTTCCTCGCGTTGACGCCGCGCGTCATCGCGCCGCCCGATCCGCTGCCGATCCCCAAGCCAATTCAGCGCGGCATCGTCTTCGAGAATGTCAGCTTCCACTATCCCAACAGTGACCGCCCGGTGCTCGAAAACGTCAACCTGACGATCAACGCCGGGGAAACGATTGCGCTGGTCGGCGAAAATGGCGCGGGCAAGACCACGCTGATCAAGCTGTTGTGCCGCCTGTATGAGCCGACGAGCGGCTGCATCACGCTCGACGGGGTGGATTTACGCCGCTTCGATCCGGCGGAACTGCGCCGCCACATCAGTGCGATCTTTCAGGATTTCAGCGTGTATCAAGCGCCCGCGTGGGAGAACATCGGCTATGGCGATGTGGAACACGGCACGGATCGCGAGAAGATCGTCGATGCGTCCAAGCAGGCGAACGCCCATGCCGTGATCGAGGCGCTGCCGCAGGGTTACGACACGATGCTCGGCGCGTGGTTCAAGGACGGTCAAGAGTTATCCATCGGGCAGTGGCAGAAGGTCGCGCTGGC
>JACSRG010000838.1 GCA_014879865.1 Anaerolinea sp. | reverse complement strand
AAAGTTCATTTGCCCTCACCCTAAATCCCTCTCCCTCAGGGAGAGGGACTTCAAGACAAAGCGTTGCTCCCCTTCGCCCTTAGCAGAGCGGCGGGAGAAGGGGACGGGGGATGAGGGCAAGCTAGACAAATCCGTGATTCACTGAATCTGCTCAGTTATGATCGAGCGTTTCCGAGCAGATCGGGCGGGGCAAGTCCCTTTAGTGGACTTCCCGCCCGAATGGTTAGCCGAGGGTTTCAACCCTCGGCGGCGTGAACCAAGGCGAAGCAACTGCGTACCGAGCGTAAGTGAATTTCAGTCTTCAGCAAAGTAGTCTTCGTCTATTTTCTTGACTTCATAAGTTTCGCGGACAACGACACCGACTCCAAAATCGATCATGAGTTGAGTAAGCTCTGCCCCATCGATGAGGACGATGCGTTTGCCGATCTTGCTGACGTAGTCCCAAGCATCGCGCGTGAAATCAGAAGTCGTAATAAACACGCCCTTAACCGCTTTTCTCTCTTCAAGACTTCCAGCAAAATCACGAACATCGCGCGCGCGTACACTGTCCTGCCAACGTTTAGCTTGGATGTAGACAACATCCAACCCTAGACGATCTTCGTTGATGATGCCGTCAATGCCTCCATCACCAGATCGACCAACACGGCGTGCTGCATCGCGCCGAGAACCGCCGTATCCCATCGCCAGCAAAAGATCGATAACCGCCTGTTCGAAGAATTCGGGTGAACTTTCCTTTACGCGTTCAAGCAAGTCATTGGCTAGTGCATTTCTCAGCGCTTGATAGCCCGTTTCAAGTATTTCATCGGGCGTGTGTTCGACCGTCGTGTCATCAACAAGGGCTAGTGCAGCTTGATCGCCATTGACGCCGGAACGTGTTCGACTCTGGAACGCCTGAAATTCCGCAAACTGTCGCAGAAATAACGTATTCACGACGTGCCGCGCTCGTACAACTTCTAGTCCGCGTTCAGTGATCTGATACCATCCTCTTTTGGTAGAAGTCAGGAGAACGGCTTGCTTCAGATAGGTTGCAGCCCATCCAACTCGATCATAGTGTCGGCTCTTTTTGCCGCTCGGGATCGCCTCACTCAAGTCAATTGGGCTTAAACTGAAGTGCGCTGCCAACGAATCTGCAATATCCCCAATCCTTCGTTCGTGTCCATCACTCATCAGGTGGAGCATTGGGGTCATATAGGTTTGAAAATCTGGAACAGCCATCTTCGATACCCCGTTAGCAAGAAATAATGAAAACTGTTGTTTCCGTATTATATCTTGTTCCGTTCCAGATGTTTGTAATACACCCCAGTGAGGTCAGCAGATGCGCGGGAGCTGTTCGCCGATCTGCATGGAGACGACGCGCGTCCCGCCGATCCCCGTCTTGGACACAACCATGCCGGGATGCTGCTCAACGACTGTGCCGATGCGCGCCGCGTTCGCGCCGAAGGGATGCTGACGCATTGCCTCAAGGATCGCGTCGGCGTGTTGGGGCGGGACGATGGCGATCAGCTTGCCCTCGTTGGCGACAAACAGCGGATCCATGCCGAGCAGTTCGCAGGCGGCGGCGACTTCGGGGCGGACGGGGAGCAGGCGATCCTCAAGGTCGATGCCGACCTGCGCGGAACGGGCGATCTCGTTGAGCGAGGATGCCATGCCGCCGCGCGTCGGGTCGCGCAGGACGTGAATCTCCGGTGTGACCGCAAGGAGCGCGGCGACCATGCCGTTCAGCGGCGCGGAGTCGCTTTGAATTTCGGTCTCGAATTCCAGCCCTTCGCGCACACTCATGATCGCCATGCCGTGATCGCCGATTGTGCCGCTGACCAGCACGGCATCGCCGGGGCGGGCGTTCTGCGGGGCGATATTCACGCCGTCGGGGATGATGCCGATCCCGCTGGTGTTGATGTAAATGCCGTCGCCGTGTCCGCGATCCACCACTTTGGTATCGCCGGTGACGATCTGCACGTTGGCGGCACGCGCCGCCGCCGCCATACGCTCGACCAGCGCGCCAAGCACGCCGATGGACAACCCTTCTTCGACGATCATGCCCGCGCTGAGGTAGAGCGGGCGCGCGCCGAGCATGGCGAGGTCATTGACCGTGCCATTGACGGCAAGATCAGCAATGCTGCCGCCGGGGAAGAACAGCGGACGCACGACGTAGGAATCGGTCGAGAAGGCGAGGCGCAGACCTGTGCCTTCGAGCGGGAGCGCCGCGCCGTCTGCCAGCGCCGCCAGCGCGGGATTGTGGAAGGCGGGCAGAAACAGGTGCTCGACCAGATCGCCGGACAGCTTGCCGCCCCCGCCGTGACCGAGCACGATCTGCGGGTAGTCGCGCAGCGGCATAGGACACGTCCAGCCATCAAAATCAATCGTACTCATCTACTCTCCACTGCAACAAATCGTCCGTAATTGTAATACGCGGCACACGCGCCTTCGCTCGAAACCATCGTCGCGCCGAGCGGCTTCTGCGGCGTGCATTCTTTGCCGAACGCGGGACACTGATTCGGCTTGAGCAGCCCGCGCAGCACATCACCGCTGTGGCACAACGGCGACTCGCTGGCGCGCACGTCTTCCACGTCGAAGCGTACCGCCGCGTCGAACTCGCGGTAGGCAGGGCTCAACTGCCAGCCGCTTTGCGGGATCAAGCCGATTCCGCGCCATTGGCGGTCGCACACTTCGAAGACTTCGCTCAAAATGCGCTGCGCGGCGACGTTGCCCTCGCGGGTGACGGCGCGGGCGTAGGCGTTTTCGACCTCCGCGCGCCCTGCTTCCAACTGCAAGACGACGCGGTGAATGCCCGCCAGCACGTCGAGCGGCTCGAAGCCAGTCACGACGATGGGGACGTGATACTGCGCCGCCAGCGGTTCGTACTGCCAGTAGCCCATCACGCTGCACACGTGACCCGCCGCGAGAAACGCCTGTACGCGGTTGGTCGGCGAACTCATGAGC
>JACSRG010000870.1 GCA_014879865.1 Anaerolinea sp. | reverse complement strand
AGGCGGCTGCCGCGGGCGTCCCCGCTTCGTCCAGCGGATCGTCGTCCAGCCAGCGATCACTCATGGGCTTCCTCCCGTACCCGCGTGCCGGTTTGGGATTTGGCGCGTTCCCATTCGGCGCGAAAGACCGTCCAGAACCAGCGCACCAGCTTGACGTGATCCACGTTGCCGCGCGCGCTGTGTTCCAAGCCGCTGTGTGACTGCGCGTTGAAACGGTCGCCGGTGACGGTCGGAAATTCTGCGCGCAGATAGTCGCTCACGACGACTCCGTGTTCGGTGGGCTGCAGGTGACCGTCAGCACGCTGGAGATACCCGCGCTCGATCAAGCCGGTCAGTGCTTCGACGCCCTGTTCCGGCGTGCACAGGTGTTTGCTGACGGCGTCTGCCAGCAGCGCCGCCCCCGTGGCGGGTTGAATCTGCGCTTCCACCGGCTGCACCTGAAGTTCGACCGGTGTCAGCGTGTCCCCTTGCCCCACACCGCTGAGATCGGCGGTCATTTTTGGCAGCAGCGCAGGATCGACCTTGAGGAAGCCCTCAGCCTCGATGACGGTGCTGTGGACGCGGAAGTCGAGCGGGTAGGGTTGATCGGCGGACTTGCCCACGTGGATCAGCGCGCCGTGCAGGGTATAACGGGCGGGCAGCATATGCGCGGCGACGAAGCGCGTCCAGATCAGCGCGTAGAGCGGCGCGCCTGCGCCGTCGAGTTGGTCGGGCAGGCGGGTCACATCGGTCGGGCGGATCGCTTCGCCTGCCGTAGCGGTTGATGGTGGCGTGGGCGGCGGCAGCGCCTCTGCGCCATACGCCCGCAGAATGAAGTCACGGGCGGCGGTCACCGCGTCCGGCGGGATATGCGTCGAGGTGGTGTGGTAGAACATGATCCAGCCGCTCTCGTACAAAAGCTGCGCGAGCGCCAGCGTCGTGTCCGGCGCGAGTCCCAGTTCCCCGGCGGCGGCTTGAATGAGGGACAGGGTGGTAAAGGGCGGACGCGGCAGGCGTGTCCGGGCAGTCTGGGCTGTCCGCGCGACGGTGAAGACCGATTGTGAGAGAAGGTCACGTAACCCCTCCGCTTGGGCTTGTGTATTGAGGCGGGCAAGTCCCCGCTGGCGCGTGTAGAGCGCCGCGTCGAAGGGAACGCCGTGCGCCTGAAAACGCGCGCTGATCGTCCAGCCCGGTTGTCCGGCTGCCGTCCGCTCGCGTTCGCCGATCCCGCGCAGCAGGATCGCTTGCAGGCGAGAAATGGTGTGACGTTCTCCGAGTACCTTGCTCACCAGCGGCGCGAGGTGATAGCTGAACAGCCGATCCACCAGCAGCCGCGCTTGGTGTGCGTCCCGCAGTTTTGGGTCGAGTTCGCGGCGGAGTTGAATCGCCGCCGTGACGGTCGCCTTGTCGAGCGCGGGCAGGTCGAGGCGGAAGACAGGCTTGTCGGCGGGGAGTTGCGCCAGTTCGAGCAGTTCCCATGCCAGCGCCTCACCCTCTACGCCGGGAATGGTCGCGAAATAGACGACTTCCGCTGCGTGCATGAAACGGCTGAGTTTGCGCAGGCGGTTGCCTTTGCCGGGGAGCAGGCGGAGAGTCGGGCGGAAGTCGCGCGTGAGGTCGATGCCGAGCGTATCCTCTGGGAAGCCTTGCAGTGTCCCGAAACACGGTTCGATCTGCCAGCCCTTGCCGAGCGCGGCGGCGAGCGTGCGCCCTTTGGCGGGCGTCTCCACAATCATCAATTTCACTTTTTCTCTCCTTCCGGCGCAGGTGATTTTTCACCGCGCCGCTTGCCGATCCGCGCCGCCAGTTCACGCTCACGCAGCACCAACCACACGTGCCACTCGCGGTAGGCGTGATACGCCTGCGCTTCGAGCTCTTGCCACGGGGCGGGCGACGGAGTCGTTTTCTTTGCCATCGTTCCTCCTCAAAGGACTGAGGACTAAGGACTGAGGACTGAGAAACTGCTTTTCACTTAGTCCTCAGTCCTTTCCTCTCAGTCCTACGTACTTTGGTATCTTGCCAGTTCGCCGGGGGTGGGGAGATTGACCAGCGCCCACAGCCCTTCGTCCTGAATGTCGAGCACGAAATGGAAGCGCGGCAGTTGGGCGATGATGTCGCGGTGCGCCGGGTTGAGATGGGCGAAGGCGGCGTCATCGCGGAAGACGTTCATCCCCTGCCGCTGGCTGAAAATCACGCGGATCGGGCTGTTCTCGAAGATCAGCCGCGCCTTGCCCTCGATGAACACACTCATCTGTTGATCGACCGAGAGCAATTTTTTCTTGCGCGTGCGGAAGGTCTTCGCCGCCTCGATCAGGAAGTCCAGCAGCGACGGGTGACGCATCAGGCGATAGACTTCGTCCACCGCGATGATGCGGGGTTGCTCGTCGATCAGGCTGTCGCGGCGGATGGCGCTCAAAACCTGCGTGTACGCCAGCGCCTGCAAAATGGGGTCGCCTTCCAGTTGATGGAACGAGAAGACGCGCGGGCGAATCCAATCGCGTCCGCCGCGCGTCAGGTCGATGTTGGTCGTGCCGTTGAGGAAGCTCGCCCATGGACCTGAGCCGGTGCAGAGTCCGGCGATTTCATCCGCCAGATCGCGGGCGATGGTTTGGATCGCCGCCTTGTCGCCGAGCGCCGACAGCACGTCGCAGACGGTGTCGGTCGTCGGTGCCATCTCCGGCGTAACCCGGCTGAGGTCAGGAAAGCCGCGATACAGTCGTTCGAGCGCGTCGCCGAGCAGCCCGCGTTCGAGGTTCGCGCGCTGCCCACCGGACAGTGGTCGTCCCAAGACCGTCTCATACAGGCGCGTGGTGTGGCTGATCTGCTCGATGAGCGTCGGGAACATCACATCCTGCGGGTTGAGTTTGGTCGCCTTCGCGCTCAGGACGTACCACGGCAAGCCGAAGGCATCCGCCAGCAAGCGCCCGTGTCCCATCGGTTCGAGCAGGTCGAAGGGGATGCCGT
>JACSRG010000088.1 GCA_014879865.1 Anaerolinea sp. | reverse complement strand
GGGCGGATGACGCCGGGATGCGCCGCGCCGTTGCTTTCCAGAATGACGCGTTCGCTGTCGATCACGCTGAGCACGTCGATCAAATAGCGGATGTTGAACGCCACTTCCATCGACTCGCCTTCGACCGCCGCGTCGATCATGCCTTCGTTGTCGCCGCGTTCGGCGCTGCGCCCGACGATCATCACCTCGCCGGGTTCGCTCGGACTGGCGGCGGGCTTGATGAAGATGCGCGCGCTGAAGTTGCTGTCACGGGCGAAAATCTCGGCGCGCTTGCACTGCTTGAGCAGTTCGTCGGTGTAGACGGTCATGGCGGTGCTGTAGCTTTTGGGGATGATCGCGCCGAAATCGGGGAACTTGCCTTCGAGAAGCTGCGACGTGATCACCGTGCTTTCGTAGTAGAACATGACGCCTTCGCGCGCGCCCGGCAGCGTGATTCCAACCTCTTTTTCGTCGTCCACGATCACGCGGGCAACTTCCGCCAGCGTCTTCGCCGGGATGATCATGACCTTGTTCTTGGCGACACGTTCCTCAAGGCGGGCGGTGCGCACTGCCAAGCGGAAGCCATCCGCCGACGCCATCGTCAGCACATCGCCGGAAAACTCGGTGTAGATGCCGGTCAGGATCGGGCGCGCTTCTTCTTTCGCCGCCGCGAACACCGTCTGCGTGATCATCTGCTTGAAGGTGCGGGCAGGCAGCAGCACATCCGGGTCTTGGCTTTCGGGGATCGGCGGGAATTCTGACGCGGCAATCCCTTTGATGTTAGAATTAGTCGTACCACAGCGGACGTTGACCGTTTGTGTAGCGGTGTCGAGCGTAAGATCGACGCGTTCGGGCGACAGGTTGTTGATCAGTTCGGCGAACGTCTTGGCGGGCAGCGTGATCGCGCCGGGGCGATCCACCTTTGCGCCGATGTAGGTCGTGATGCTCATTTCGAGGTTCGTCGCGACGAGTTTGAGGCGGGCATCTTCAGTCATCAACAGCACGTTCGCCAGAACAGGCAGCGTTGGGCGCGAATCGACTGCCTTGCTCACAATGCTTAGCCCTCTGGCAAGCTGATCCTGTAAAATAGAAACGCGCATCGCGTCCTGCTCCGGTAATTGATAGTGGAAAGTGGAAAGTAAAAAGTTGAAAGTCTGAACTTTCAACTACAACCTTAAGTATACACAGATCGTTAGAAATTTGCACGAACTGAGGGAAGCACCCATGCACCAAACCAGCCAAGCACCGACGTTACCGTCGCTTGAAGCCCAGCAGTTGATGACCCATATGGACGTATTTTGCCGTCAGATCGGGGCACGCCCGACCGGCAGCGCCGCCGAACGCCGCGCCGCCGAGTATGTCATGCAGGTGTTGGACAGCCTCAAGATCGCAGATGTACGCCGCCAGCCCTTCCAGACGCCGCCGTCGTCGGGAAGTGTCTCGCTGCCGGTGTTGAGCATCGCCGCGCTCGGCGGGCTGCTGTCGGGAAGCAGCCGCTTCGGCAAGTTGATCGGCGGGCTGGCGCTGATCGGCGGCGTAGCAAACCTGATCGGCTTGGAGACGGGTCGCCGTCCCGTGTTCTACCCGCTGATCGCCACCGCCGAAAGCGAAAACATCATCGCGCGCATCCCGGCGCGCGGCACACCCAAGCGTATGGTCTTCATCGTGGCACATCTCGACAGCAACAAGCAGCGCTTTCTCTTCCCCGCGCCGATCCCGGTGCTGACCAAGCTGTTCCACACCGCGAGCTTCGCGCTGGCGCTGATCGGCGGCGCATCCATGCTCCTCGACGTGATCACGGGCAAACGCGGCAGCGGTTTCCTCCAGCGGCTCGGCGTGTTCTCCGCCGTGCTTGGCGTCACCGCTTCGGTGGTCGATGAGTTCCAACCGTTCGTCGAAGGCGCGAACGACAACGCGACCGCCCTTTCCGTCGCGCTCGGACTCGCCGGAGCATTCAGCCGCGCGCCGCTCGAACACACCGAGGTCACGCTGCTGTTCACGGGCGCAGAAGAACCGGGCTGCAACGGCATAGAATCGTATCTGCTGCAATACGCGCCGCCGCTGGCGGAAAGCACCTTCATCGACATCGAGATGGTCGGCACGGGCAGCCTCTGCTACGTCACCGAGCACGGCATGAGCGCCTTCGGTCGCTATCACCCCGCGCCGAAGATCACCGCGCTGGCGGCACAGGTCGCGCGGGAGAACCCGCAGTTGGGCGTGATGGGAAAGCCCATGACCATCATCGAGGAAGTGGCGAATCTGCGCGCGCACGGCTACGAGGCGATCTGCGTGGCGGGCTACGGCTTCGATGGAATGCTGCCGAACTGGCATCGCACGAGCGACACGCTCGACAAGATCGAGCCGGATGTGCTGCATCGCGCCGCCCGCTACATCTACGAACTCGTCACCGCGCTCGATCAGCAGTAGACGCAGTATGAGGGGGTTGAAAAAGTTGCGTTATAACCCCTCCCGTCCAAGCTCCGCTTGGCATTCGGGGAGGGGTCGGGGGTAAAGTCTTTAAACACCCTTATGCCTCGTCCTTTGCCGCAGACATTTCTAAGGGTTGATTCGTCAGTACCTAAATCAAAATCTACCGGGGCACGGGGTGACTCGCGCTACACCTCTGCCGCGTCGAGCAGGTAGCGCGCCAGCAGGTGGATACTGTGCGTCAGGCTGTCCTGATGCATCCGCTCGTAGGCGTGCGACGCCTCGACGCCGGGTCCGATCAAGCCCACGCGCGCCGTCCCGCCCGCGCGCCAGTACGCCGATCCATCTGATCCGTAAAACGGGTAAATGTCCGTCTTGTAGGCGATGTTGTTTTCCGCCGCGATCCGGCGCAGCTTGTTGTTCATCAAATAGTGATACGGTCCGCTCGAATCCTTGACGCAGATCGTCACGTCGTACTCGGTTGATGCCTGCCCCTCGCCGAGCGCCGCCATGTCGATTGCCAGCACTTCGGCTAAGCCTGCGGG
>JACSRG010000336.1 GCA_014879865.1 Anaerolinea sp. | reverse complement strand
CGCGAACACAGCGCTACGCCGCACGGCATGGCGCTGCAAGACGTCGAGGATGATAAAGACCTTATCCTTGCTGACTTCGAGCAGGGTGCTGATCTGCGCACCGTGCAGTTCCCCGGCGAAGATGCGCCGCGCCCCTTTACCCCGGATGATATTGTCTACATCGTCGGTGCGGGCAAGTATGTTCAGCGCTACCTGTATGAAGTTGAGCGCCGCGTCTATGCGGTGCTGCCCGCCGAATGGGATGTCGTCAACGGCGTGTGGCGTCCGTACCTACTGGCGGAAACATGGCTCGACCCCGCCTACGACTTCACCACCAACTGCGCGGGCTGTCACGTCACCGGGCTGGATATCGAGCGCGGGCGCTGGGAAGACGACGGCGTCATGTGCGAAACCTGTCACGGACCCGGCAGCAATCACCTTGAAGCCGAAGACGACGCCGGACGCAACCCGTCCGATGAGGAAATCCTCGCCATCCACAATGCCATCGTCATGAGTCCCGACGCGCAGGTCTGCGCGCAGTGTCACAGCGCGGGCAGCGAACCGGCAGAAAATCGCCCGTACCCGCTCGACTACCGCCCCGGCGGTGTGCTCGTGCACGAGAGCGTGTTTGCGCTCGTGAGCGAAGACGATCCGGCGGCGTGGTACGGATCAGGACACGCCCGCCAGAGCAACATGCAGTACAACGAGTGGCTGACCTCCGCCCATTCGACCTCGCTCGACACGCTGCGCGAAAGCAGCGCCGCGCAGGACGCCTGCTTGACCTGTCACAGCGGCGATGTTGCCTTCACCGACCGTATCCTCGAACTCTATGCGGACGAAGACCTCACCGGCCCGCCGCCGGACGCCATCACGCTCGACACCGCCGCGAATGCGATCACCTGCGTCGTCTGTCACAGCCCGCACGAAGCCGCCGACGTTGACGCGCATCTCGTGACCGACGCCTACGAACTGTGTACGTCGTGTCACCGCAACACCGAACTGATCACGCCGCTGCATCACCCCGTCGTCGAGATGTTCGAGGGGCAGCCGGTGATCGACGCGGTCGCCGGAGTACCCTCCGCCCATTTCGGCGCGGAAGACGGTCCGCGCTGCGTCACCTGTCACATGACGCTGGCGAGCGCGGGCGGCATCCTGCTGCCCAACCACACATGGCAGCCGATCATGCCCGGCGAAGCCGACGCGCCGCCGGACGCCTGCTCGTCGTGCCATACCGATCTCTCCAGCGTCGATCTGCTCTCGCTGATCGAAGATACGCAGGCGGATGTGCGCGCGCGGCTCTCCATCGCCTTTGCCCGTGTCGGCACGATCCCGACGCCCGAAGCGGGCAGCGACGCCGAAGCGCTCTACAATCAAGTCGTCACCGCGCTGACCTTCGTGCAGGGCGACGGCAGTATGGGCGTCCACAACTACGCCTACGTCGATGCGCTGCTCGACGAGGCGGGCGTGCTGCTCACCGAATTGAGCGTCCCCGGCAGCACCTTCCAGCCGACCGAAGCGCCCGCCCCGACCGCTACGCCGTCGGCGGATCGCTTGGCGGCAGTCACCATCGAACGCACCGCGACGACCGGTTTCCGCCCGATGACCCTCATCATCATCGGGACAGTCGTCCTCATCCTACTCGCCGGAACAGCCATCTACACGCGCCAAGCCCGGCGTCAATCGAAGGAGACGCCGCGATGAGAATCACGCTGCCGCAGTCTAGAACGCTGTTCATCGTCGGACTTTGTCTGCTCTTGAGCGGGCTGACGACGCTAACGCTCACCGGGCGCGCACTGGCGCAGGACGCCACCCCCGAAACCACGCCGGAAGCGGTGCCCGCCGAGGTGACCCCAGAAGCTATTTCTGCTGAAGCAGTCGTCTCGGAGTCCGAGCTTGCCTCGGACGCCTATTGCCTGCTGTGCCACAGCCAGCCCGATCAGGTGTGGGAACTGCCGAGCGGCGAGACGCTCTCCGTCAGCATCGATCCGGCTGTGCTCGGCGGATCGGTACACGGGGCGTCAAGTTCCGAAGGCGCGCTTGGCTGCAACGACTGTCACCCGAACTTCCGCTATCCGCACCCGGCGACCACCGCCCGCACCATTCGCGAATTCCAGTTGGAGCGTTACGCCGTCTGCCGTGACTGCCACGCCGATCAATACACCCGCGCGCAGGACAGCGTACATGGCGCGTTCCTCCGCGCCGGGCACATCGAAGCTGCCGTCTGCGTCGATTGTCACGGTGGGCACGACATTCAGCCGCCGGACGAACCCCGTCAGCGCGTCTCGCTCACCTGCGGACGCTGTCACGGCGCGATCTTCGAGGAATACAGCGCCAGCGTGCATGGTCAAGCGCTGCTCGGCGAAGACAACCCCGACGTGCCGACCTGCATCGACTGTCACGGCGTCCACGACATCGCCAACCCGACGACCGTGTTGTTCCGCACCCGTTCGCCGGAGCTGTGCGCCGAATGTCACGCCGACGCCGACTTGATGGGGCAGTACGACATCAACCCGAACGTCTTCGACACCTACCTGACCGATTTTCACGGTTCGACGGTCGCACTCTTCGAGGGGGAATCCGAAGGCGGCGGCGTCACCAACAAAGCCGTGTGCTACGACTGTCACGGCGTCCATAACATTCAGCCCGTCGAAGATGGGGCGGCGATCCGCGAGACGCTCGTGACCACCTGCCGAACCTGCCACCCCGACGCCAGCGCCGATTTCTCGAATGCGTGGATCGGTCACTATCCCGCGACCGCCGAATCGCAGCCCGCGCTGTTCGCCGCCGGACGCCTGTATGATCTCGTCATCCCGCTGGCGGTGATCTTCCCGCTTGGCTTCATCGGCTCGGAATTCATTCGCCGCCTGCGTTCGAGGAGATAACTAATGCTCCGCAGTCGCGCTTGTTTCGCCCTCATCCCAACCCTTCTCCCTCAGGGAGAAGGGCTTAACCCCCTCGCCCTGAGGGAGAGGGGACAGGGGG
>JACSRG010000247.1 GCA_014879865.1 Anaerolinea sp. | reverse complement strand
ACACAGGTCGATTTCAATTACCCGGATCACTTTGAACATTGTTCGCCCCTCGAACTGGCGGCAGCCCTGAAGGAACGCAGTCTTACGCTCAACGGGTTGGCGATGCGCTATTACACTGACCCGGCGTTTGATCAAGGCGCGTTTACGAACCCCGATCCATTAGTGCGCGAACAGGCGATTCAACTGACATGCGAGGGGATCGACGCGCTCGTGTCGATGGGGGGCGATCTGCTGACGATCTGGTTGGGTCAGGATGGCTATGACTACGCCTTTCACGTCGATTACAACCAAGTGTGGGAACTCGAAATCGAGGGTATCCGACGGGTTGCACAGTACAACCCGCATGTGCGCCTCAGCATCGAGTATAAGCCGAATGAACCGCGCGCCTACAGCATTCTCTCGGATGCGGGTAGGACGCTGCTCGCGCTGCGTGAACTGAATCTGCCCAATCTCGGCGTCACCCTCGATTTTGCGCACGTCATTTATGCCAACGAGATACCCGCAGCGGTGGCGGCACTCGTCACACGCTACAGCAAGCTGTTTGGCGTGCATCTGAATGATGGCTACGGCAAGCGCGACGACGGCTTAATGGTTGGCAGCGTCCACCCGATACAAACGCTGGAACTCCTCTACACGCTGCGCCAGATCGGCTATGACCAAGCTATCTACTTCGATACCTTTCCGGACTCCATCGGGATCGATCCGGTCGCGGAATGCGCGCTCAACATCGATGTGGTGCGGCGCATGATGGCACTGATCGAACGGATCGACGAAAACCGGATGCAGCAGCTTTTGGATAAGCAAGATGTCATTCAGGCACAGCGACTCATTCAGATGCTGCTGCTGCCGTGATGCGCTTGGCGGGAGGGGAAAGGCTATGGAGGTGACACAGAAGATACAGACCGTATGAATCCGCCGAACAAGAGCAGTTTGATCTATCGAGCAGTTGCTTTCTATCCAAATAAGGAGTTTCTAACCCATGCTTAAGAATTTCCGCTTGCTCTTCATCTTCGTGCTCGTGTTGAGCGCCTTCAGTTTTGTTTTTGCTCAGGATGAACTTCCCCCGCTCGATTCGGACACCGAACCGGATCGCATTGAATGGTCGCAGCTTGAAGCAGAATTTGGTCCTGTTCCGACGTTTGATCATCAGGTGCGGGTCGGCGCGGTCGCTAAGACGTTGATCAATGAATACTGGCGTCTGCTCGGCGAAGGCTACACCGTCGCTGGCGAACGCTTCGGCGTCGATGTCATGCTGCAAGCCGCGCAGAACGAAGCCGACCAACTCGGACAGCTCACGATTGCTGAAGCCATGCTCACCCTCGGCTTCGACACGCTGCTGGTTTCCCCGCAGTCCGATGCAAACCTTGTCCCGGCGGTCGATCATGCGGCTGAACTCGGCATCCCGGTCATCAACGTGAACGACGCGGTCATTCCGACGGCGCAGCATTATGTCGGCAACGTTCAGCGGGACAACGGCGTACGCGTCGCGCGCTGGTTCATCGAGAACTACCCCGATGGCGGTAAGGTGGCGGTGATTGAAGGTCAGGCAGGGGTGTATGCAGCCGGTCAGCGTACCGAAGGCTTCACCACCACGATCACGACCGAATCCTCGGCGTTTGAAGTCGTCGCCAGTGTGCCCGCTAACTGGGATCGTCAGTTGGCATATGACACTGCGGCGACCATTCTGCAGCAGCACCCCGACCTTGTCGGCTTCTACTGCAACAATGACACGATGGCGCTCGGTGTTGTCGAAGCGGTCAAGGCGGCGGGCATGCTCGAACAGGTCGCGGTGATCGGCACGGACGGCATCAGCGATGCGTATGCCTCCATTCTGGCGGGTGAACTGCGTGGCACGGTCGACTCGTTCCCGGTGTTGACGGGCGAAGTGGCGTTGGAAGTCGCGCTCCGTCTGCTCGGCGGTCAAGACCTGCCGCGCGTCGTCTCGACGCCGCAGGCGCTGATCACGCTGGATAACTATGCTCGCTATTACGGTGAAGGCGCAGACACTCGTGCCGCGCTGATCGAAGATGCCGAACTGGCGGCAGCGGAATAAACTATCTCAAGATGCAGGACTCGTGCCCAAGCGCACGAGTCCTGTGAAGAGTCGGCGTGAAGGAACGCACAATGTCAGACGCTTACCTGCTGGAACTCGATAACATCACGAAATCTTTCCCCGGAGTGCAAGCCCTGAAAAACGTGTCGATGCGCGTGAGGCGCGGCGAAGTACACGCGTTGGTGGGCGAAAACGGCGCGGGGAAAAGCACGCTGCTGAAAATCCTGTTCGGGATTTACCAGCAGGACAGCGGGACGATCTCCATCGACGGCAAACCCGTCCAGATTCATGATCCGAAAAGCGCCTACCGGGCAGGGATCGCGATGATTCATCAGGAATTGCAGCAGATCCCTGAACTGGACGCTGCCCAGAATATCTTTCTTGGTCAAACACTTACCCGTTACGGTGTTTTCAAAAATACAGCGCAAATGCGGCGCATCGCCCGTGAACTATTGATGCGTCTCAACGTCGATATCGACGTGACCATCCCGGTCAACAAACTGAGTATCGCGCAGCGCCAGCTCATCGAAATTGCCCGCGCGCTGCTCGGGAATGCCCGCATCATCGCGATGGATGAGCCGACATCTAGCCTGACGCCGACGGAATTTGAAGTGCTTACGCGCGTGATCTGCGAACTTCAGGAACATGGCGTCGGCATCATCTACGTTTCGCATCGCCTGCACGAAATCTTCCAACTGGCGAGTCGGGCGACCGTGCTTCGCGATGGTGAACTCGTCGGTGATGTCGAAATTGGCAGCGTGAGCGAAGACGAAATCGTCAGCATGATGGTAGGGCGCAAGACGACGGAAGGGCAGCATGTCACGTACTCACAGGAGCAGTGTGTCCTGCGGGCGCGCAATCTGTCGTGGGGCAGCAAAGTGCGTGACGTTTCGTTTGACCTGCATCGCGGTGAAATTCTCGGCATCGCCGGGCTGGTCGGTGCGGGACGCACCGAACTGATGCACCTGATCGCCGGACTGCGCACACCAACCAGCGGAACTATCGAACTGAACGGGCAAACCGTGACCTTTGCCTCACCCCGCCACGCGATTCGCGCCGGGATTGGCATGCTGCCGGAAGATCGGAAACGGTCTGGCATTGTGCCGCTGCTGACCGTCCTTTCGAATGCGTCGCTGCCTGTGATCCAGCGTTACGCGCCGATGGGGATCGTCGCCAATCGGCGGCGGCGCGACGATGTGTCACGGCTTGCCGATAAGGTCAATTTGCGTCCCCGCAACATCGACCGACCGATTCGCTACTTCAGCGGCGGTAATCAGCAGAAGGCGATCCTCAGCCGCTGGTTGAATGCCAACAGTGAAATCCTGATTTTTGACGAGCCCACGCGCGGCATTGATGTCGGTGCGAAGCAGGAAATCTATCACCTGATGGAAGAATTGGCGAAGCAGGGCAAAGCGATCCTGATGGTGTCGTCAGAACTTCCAGAAGTCCTGAGGCTGAGTGATCGAGTTCTTGTAATGAGCGCCGGACACGCAGCAGCTATTATCGAACGGGCGCAGTTGAGCGAAGAAACGGTCATGCGCTACGCCATCAGTAAACAATCCTGAATACGAAGCTTGAAGTACCGAATGAGGCATAAATGGCATCCGTAAACATCCAACAGGAAGCGCAAGTACCAGCAGCACGCCGCATCAATCTGCGGGACAACGTGCGTGATGCCGGCACGTTGATTGGTTTGGTGGTGATTTTCGTTTTCTTTGCTTCCCAGTCACCCATTTTCCTGACACAGGCAAATCTCATCAATATCCTGCAATCGTCGGCGATCAATGCCTGCATCGCGCTCGGCATGACGCTGGTGATCATTGCGGGCGGCATTGATTTATCGGTTGGTCCGACGGCAGCGGTCGCCGCCGTATTCTCGGCAACCTTCATGTTTGATGGGATGGCGGTCATTCCAGCCGTTCTGCTTGGCTTGGGACTCGGCGTTCTGGGTGGCTTGATCAACGGCTTGCTTATCTCGCGCGCCAAGCTTCAGCCGTTTATCGTCACGCTTGGAACACTCAGCCTTTACCGCTCCATCGCCCTCATTTATACGGGCGGCAATCCGATCTTGACTGTCCCTGCCGATTTCCGCGCTTTCTTCAACGGGCGCGTCGGCGTCATCCCGGTTCCGGTGATCATCGTCGGCATTGTGGCTTTCATCGTCTGGGTGATCCTGCGCAAAACGCCGCTCGGCGAATATATGCTGGCAATCGGCGGTAACGAGGAAGCGGCGCGTGTCAGCGGCGTTCCGGTGAACCTGACGAAAGTCAGCGCCTATGTGATCAGCGGTTTTCTCGCCGCGTTGGCGGCGCTCATTCTTGTCGGGCGTCTGGGCGCTGCCGAGCCGATCCTCGGCAATCAATGGGAACTCGACGCGATTGCGGCGGCGGCGATTGGCGGCGCATCCCTGATGGGTGGCAAGGGCAGCATCGTCGGCACAGTGCTTGGCGCGATCATCCTCGGTGCTATGCGCAACGGGCTCACACTGATGAATGTGCAGGCGTTTTATCAGTTGATGGCAACGGGCTTAATTATCCTGCTGGCGATGCTCATCGACCGTCTGACTCGCGGTTCGAGTTAGTCCGCCGATCACCTGCCGCCGTTGTGGGCATTCCGTTTGGGACAGCGCGCTAAAATAGACGCTCTTGCATGGGAGGTCGCTTGCCGCCGATCAGGACATACGGCGCGGCATTCTCCGGCGCGGCGATGCCGATCTTGCGCAAATCCACCAGCTCGGTGATTTTCCCCTGCATCCGCGCCTTCAGGATCGCCTCCGCACCCTTTGGTCCGATTCCCGGTACGCGCAGCAGTTGAGCTCGTTCTGCTGTTCGCAAATCCACAGGATTGTTTGTGAGGTTTGCATCCGCCCACGCCTTTTTGGGGTCAACGTCGAGCGGCAGGTTGCCCGTCCCGGTGAAGTTGAGTTCTTCGACGCTCCAGTTGTAATCGCGCACCAGAAAACTCGCCTGATACAGGCGGCGTTCGCGTTCTGGCAGCGTCGCCATCACGTTTTCGAGCGGCGTCTGGATCACCGGGCTGAACGCGGAGAAGTACGCCCGCGCGAGGCTCATCTGACGGTGCAGCTTCTCGGTGACGGAGAGCAGTTCCAGATCAGTATCGCCGACCGCGCCGACGACGAACTGGGTCACGATGCTGGCGCGCGCGCCTGTCTTCTGCTTGATCTCGTGCGCCCACTGAATCCGCTGGAGTAGGTCGGCGGCGAAGTCTTTCTTCGGGGCAAGCGCGTGCAGGCGTTCCTGCGTCGGCGCTTCGAGGTTGATCGACACACGGTCGGCAAGCTGCATGGCTCTAGCCAGTTGATCGTACTCCGACCCCGGCATGACCTTGAGGTGGACATAACCGCGATAACCGTACTTGCGCCGGATGATCTCAATCGTGTCGATGATCTTGTCTTGCGTCGTCGTCCCGCCCTTGATGATGCCTGACGACAGAAAAATGCCATCGGCGATCTTCGCACGCTGCAAGTCGTCGAACGCCTTTGCCATCTGATCCGGCGTGATGGTCACGCGCTTCGTCTTGCTGCGACCCGCGCGGAAAGGGCAGTAGAAGCAGTTTTTCTCGCACGCGGTGGTGATCATGCTCTTGAGGACAGGCTTTTTGCCCTTCGGCGTACTGACGTTCGTGATACAGTCGGCAAGGCTGCGCGATTGGTAGGGGCGCTCATGCTGCGGGGCGTCCCCTGCGGACTCGAAGGCGGCGTTTTCCGCCATGAGCGCGATTTTCTGGATCGGGTCGGGCGCGGCTTGAATATTCATACTTACAGTATACGAAATTCTGTTCTAATTGTCAATCGGGCGGTTAGTTCCGTAACCAACGCGATGCGGGTGCGTATTGTTAAGTGTATGGCGCATCACACGGAGGCAACCCCCACCATGCGAAATCGAATGCTCACACTCCTGCTGATTCTCCTGCTGGTCGCAGCGTGCAGCCCCAACAGCATCGAACCGAAATCGGCGCAGCGCAGCGCCCCTGTCGATGGCGCAGAAAGCGCAGCTATTACCCTGAGTTCGACGGTTTCTAACATCAACGTCACGCCGCTGACAGGCGATAACCTGATCGATGCGTCGGTCGAATACCTCGGCGAACTCAAGTTCGACGTGACCGGTACGACGGCGCGCACGATCAACTTCGTCGATGAATTGACCACGTACAGTTATTCCGGGCGGGAAATCAATTGGAACGTCCAACTGAACCCCGCCGTACCGCTGGCACTTGAGGTCACGTCCAGTTCGGGCAACTTTGACCTGAACCTGCGCGATTTCATGCTGGCAGGGCTGGAGATTCACGGTAGTTCCGGCAACATGGAGTTGGCGCTGCCCGCCAGTGACGCGCCGTATCCGGTCGAAATCACGTCGAGTTCGGGCAATCTGACTGCGGCGGTGGATGTTGGCGGTCAGGTCAGCTTCCAGTCGATTTCGGGCAGTTCGGGCAATACGACGATCACCGCCGAGGCAGGCAGTGTAGTCTGCGCCGACGTGATGACCAGTTCGGGCGCGATCACGTTCGTCGTCATGTCCGGCGCGAGTCTTGACGCCGAGTTGAGCAGCAGCAGCGGCAACATCGTGATCGATGTGCCGGACGACGCTGCCGTTCGACTTGACGTGCGGTCACAAACATCGGGCAATGTCACGATCCCCGCGAATTATACGCATACGGGGAACGGCGATAAAACGGGCGTGTGGCAGACGGATGGTTACGACGACGCAGAGGTGCAGATCGATGTCGTCATCACGACGCTGAGTTCCGGCAACATTGAAATCCGGTAGCTGTCCACATTTACGGTTTTTTTCGGTACAATCCGCCTTAGTGTGGATTGTACCGGGGTCTAACTATGCGCCGACGCTCCCGTATTGCGCTGATCGCGCTCGTCGTCTTGCTCTTCGTTCTGCTCATCTTGCCCTTTCTCATCCCCATCGACACCAGCGGCAGCGATCCGCGCGTCTTTGCCGACGTGGACGGGCGCTTCGTCGAGGTCGATGGGCTGCAAACCTATTTGGTCGAAAAGGGCGATCCAACAGCGCCCGCTCTCGTGTTTCTGCATGGTCTATATGGCTCGACATGGGTCTGGCGGAATAACCTCGATGCGCTGGCAGCGGCGGGCTACCACGTCGTCGCGTTTGACCGCCCCGGCGCGGGCTTGAGCGACAAACCCGCCGATTTCAACTACTCCCATGCCAATAATGCCGACTTTACCGCGCGTCTGATGGACGTGCTTGCTCTTCCCGAAGCCGTGATCGTCGGTCACAGCGCGGGCGGGAATGTCGCGGCGCACTTCGCGATTCGCCACCCGGAGCGCGTCACAAAGCTGATCCTCGTGGACGCAGCGATCCTCGGCGCGAGTGGTCCGCCATCGTTCGTTGGAGGGCTTGTCGGCTTCGCACCGGTCACGCGTTGGGCTCAGATCGGGACGCGCCTATTCTTGACCGAGTCAAGCGTGCGCGGCAGCGTCGCCAGCTTCTACGCCGATGCCGCTGTCCTCACGGATGCCGATTTCGCGGGCTACTGGCGCGCGTTCCAGACGCCCGGTTGGGATGCCGGTCTGCTCGGTTTGACGCGTGACTCGGCGGGCAACAAGCTGACCGACACGCAGGTCAGCAGGATCACGGCGGAGACGCTGCTCATCTGGGGTGAGGCAGATACGTGGGTAGCGCTGGCGAATGGGCAAGCGCTGGCTGATCTGCTGCCGTCCAGCCGCCTGATCACCTATCCGAACATCGGACATCAGCCGATGGAGGAGAACGCGGATGCGTTCAACGCCGACCTGATCGCCTTTCTGGGCGAGTCATGAGGCGACCGCATGGCGGCACTTGAGCAGTATCTCAGCGCATGGAATTTGACCGATCCGCAGTTGATCGCCGAAACCGCAACCAGCCGCGTTTACACAGTGACGCACGCTGGTGAAAAGGTCGTGCTTAAGCTGCTAACGTCCATCGGCGCTGAGGATGAAGGCACGGGCGCGCTCGCGCTGGCATACTGGGACGGGCACGGTGCGATCAAGCTGCTGCATCACGACGCAAGCGCGCATTTGCTCGAATATGTGAGCGGCGAAGACCTGATCCCGCTGGTGCAGCGCGGCGACGATGATGCAGCGACGGCGATCATCGCGGAAATCCTCAACGAACTGCACGCGGACAACGGAAAACCTCTGCCGGAAGGCTTGGTTACACTGCGTCGGCGCTTCCGCTCTCTGTTTCGTTACGCCGAAACAGCGCCGGATTCGATTTACGCGCGGGCGGCGCGTATCGCCGAGGATTTGCTGAATAATCCGCGTGACGTGCGCGTTCTGCATGGCGATATGCATCACTGGAATGTGCGCCGCCATGCGCAGCGCGGATGGCTCGCCTTTGATCCAAAAGGGCTGGTCGGCGAGAAGACCTTCGACGCCGCGAATACGCTGTGCAACCCGGTCATCCTGCCAGAACTGGTCGCGGACGAGAGGCGTTTGCTGCGGGCTGCCGACATTCTGGCGCGGGGCATGGGTGTCGAAGTGCCGCGCCTGCTGGCGTTCACGTTCACGTATGCCTGTTTGAGCGCGGCATGGTGCTTGGAAGACGACTGCGATCCGAAGCTGGCGCTGCGGGTCGCCGTAATCGCTGAGAGGAACTTGCGATGATCATCCACGATCTGAAGAATGATCCTGAGGCGCTGCTGCATATCCTTATCGATCAGTCGGCAGCGCAAGGTGATCGGCATTGGGCAGCGACGTATCTGGAACAGGTCACCGATCAGCGCGTGGTTGATGCGTTCACGCGCATTGCCTTTGACCGCGATGAAGACCTTGAAGTGCGAACACGGGTGGTCGAGGTATTTCCCGATGTTCCGTCGCTGCTGCCGGTTTGTTTACGCATGCTTGAAGATGACTCCCCGGATATGCGCTTCTGGGCGGCGTATCGCCTGACATGGACATGGGATACGGACTTATCACCTGCGCTGGATGCTCTCGACCGCATAGCGGCATTTAACCATCGTCTGCCGACTCACTGGGGTTGGCATGTGGATCGCGAGGCGCTGCTGCCGCTCGAAATGATCTACTCGCAGCCATATCAGATGTGCGGTATTGGCGAACCTGCCTTTTCATGCCGTCCCGGCGTATGGCTAATCAGTCCACAGGCGGAGTACGGCACTTTTTTGTATCGCTATCGCCGCGGGCGTGAAGGAGGAGTTTACGAGACACAGTCGTACCATCCACCGGAATACACAATTGATCCCTCTTGGCTGAAACAGGCGATCTCTAGGCGCTGGCGGACGGCAGAATTCGACGTGCGCCAGCCGAAGCCACGCACATATGCCCTCGACTGGCATCTCACGATTTACGGCAAGCATTTGATCGGTGGGCTGCATCGTGATGGTTATGGGATTGTCTTGACCGCTCGAAAGTCCTTTCTTATCTACCGCTTTGCGGCATGGTATCGAAACGCAGTCAAAGCGCCGCCGCCGCTGTACTTATATGATTGGGCGGGGTTGGGGGTAGAGCTAAAGGCAGGGTGGTCAGCGCAAGAGATCCGGGACGCCATCCGCCTGCTTCACCAAACGGCAGACGATGAAGTTATGCGGTTGTACGCCAATCAACAGGCGGGCAGATCGCTGCCCGCCTCATAATGCTGAACTGCTGCAAGAGGACAAGGCATGCCTCGTCCTTGAGAAATGTTTCGGCTAGTGGCTTATGCGTCCTTCTGCTCGAACAGGGTGCAGACCGCGCCGCCGGGGTCTTGAATGACGGTGAAGCGACTGCCGCCCCCGCCGCGCGTCGGCACGAGGATTTTGCCGCCGTTCGCCGTGACCGCCGCAAGGCTCTTGTCGAGGTCATCGACGGAGATGTAAATCATCCACTGGCTGGGGAGCGTCTGATTTTCGCCGCGCTTGTGGCAAATGCCCGCCACAACGCTGCCATCATCCGCCTTCATGCTGAAATCCTGATAGTCGCCCATCTCGACCGGATCAGGCGACCAGCCGACGACCTGCTGATAAAAGTCTCTGACTTCGGCGGCATTTTCGACGGTGAGATCGAACCACACAAACTTACCGGCTTTCGCTGTCATCACGTTTCTCCCCTAGCTTGACCGAGCACAGAACATCTGCTTCATTATGGGCGAAAACGGCTTGAGCGTGACAGTTTTTGCCAGACGAGGCGTACGATCCGCCGAAGATTGGGGGTAGAGCGGCAGGTTACCGCCCTACCGTGAGATCGATGAGAGGCTTACAGCGGGAACTGAATCGCCTGACCGGCGACGATATACCATGTGACGAACAGCGCGTTGATGAACGCACCCACCCAGATCGTCCCCGTCTTGCGGAAGAAATAGGTCGAAATCGCCGCGACGATGAACAGCAGCGGCACGAATTGAATGCCGACAATCGTCAACAGCGGTTCGCCGAGCGGCAGGGGATTGCCCGCCATCAGCGGGAGGTACTGGATCAGCAGCATGACGATGATCGGCACAGTGAGAATCGCTGCGTTGACGAGGATCGCGCGCCAGAGGCTCACCGGTGACCCGTCGGGGCGGGTCTGGCGCATTTGCGCTTGCAGCACGAGGCTCGACACGACGAAGAAGAACGCGAACGGGATCAGGTATGCCAGCATGATGTGGAAATGCAGGAAGCTCATCGGCTTGAGCGCCAGCACCCACAGGCGGAAGTCGGTCTTGAAGACCCAATCCACCAGTGCGACCACCGCATACGCCAGCGCGATCACGCTGATCGCCAGCAGGGCGGCTTTGAGCAGTTTGCCCACGCTCCACGTCACGCCGTAGTTCTGCGCCGTCGCGCCTGAACTGCGGTTGAGCGCGAAATGCCACACGAGGAACAGGATCAGCGCGATCAGCCCGTTGCCCACCGCCCACACCATGATCCCGGTGGTAATCGTCTGCGGGAAGAAGGCGCTTGCGGGAATCCACTGGTTCCCCTGATTTTGCAGCCAGAAGAAGGTCAGCGCGGGGATGACAACCGAGATCGCCGCCGCGACCCACCAACCGACGCCCGTCGCACCCTTGAGCGCCGGAACCGCTTGGCGCAAAGTGCCGAAATACGGAAGTTGGAGCAGCAGGCCGCCGACCGGGAACAAGAACAGTACCAAGCCGATGAAGGCGACGAATGTGCCGATTTCTTTCCAGTACCAGATTTGATCCGACGGGGCGAGTCCGTTGCCGCCCTCCAGTGTTTGCTGCATCCAGTCGATGGCATAGCCAATCGCTTCGGTCGAAATGTGATCATTGGGGTGCGTGCCGCGCGGGATATAGAGCTGGCGGGCTGTCCCGTCCGCAATCGACCCGTAAAGCTGACCCACGACCACCGGTTCAGTCGTGCTGAAGACGGACATGAGCTTTGCCGAGGAGCCGACCTGCGCACCAGTCTCCGTACCCCACATCAACCCGGAGAATTCATCCCATTCAGAGAAGACCACCGCCAAGTTACGGGGCCATTCGGCTGTACCATCGGCGGCGAACGGCGCGCCCGTCGATGAGCCTTCGAGCACGAGTGAACGATAGTCGTCGGGGTAGGTCGCGGCGGCTGCCAGTGACGCCCACCCGCCCATCGAGTGACCTTCCAAGCCGATGTTGTTCGGATCGACAATATCCAGCGAACGCAGATAACGCAGACCATCGGGACCGCCGAAGCCGTTGGCGAAGGCGGGCGGATCAGAGAAGCCGTGACCGGTTTGATCCAGCGCAAGGACGACATAGCCGCGCCGCGCGAATTCGATGGCGAAGCCGTCTTGCGTCTCGCGCGAATTGATGTAGCCGTGTATGGCGAGAATGCCGGGGGCAGGGGTTTCTGCCGTCACACCGGCGGGGATGTACAGCAGTGCGCTCATCTGTGTGCCATTTGTGCCGATGAAGCGCACATCCTTGATTTCGACCGTGCCGCCTGCCGTCTGCACGTAGGACGCGAGCGCGCTGCCGATCAGCACCAGCAGCAGAGCGATCAGCAAAATCAGCCAAAGACGCCTAGAATTGATAGGTTCACTCATAATGACGCTCCTTAAGGGGACAATATATAGAATAGCAATATCAGTCGGGGAGGGCGCACGGGGCAGCGATTGATGCCCATGCACCACTCGACTACTGCCAGTGTAGCCCTTATGGACTGGACGGGGTAGCAGAACGGTTATGTCCACCGCGTGCCAAGCACATTGAGGCAGCGGCAAAGGGGCAAGTCTGACCTGCCCCTTACACAACGCGGAACTTATTCGACGGTGACGCTCTTCGCCAGATTGCGCGGCTGATCGACATCTGCGCCGCGTGCTACTGCAACCGAGTACGCCAGCAGTTGGAGCGGGATCACGGCGAGGATCGGCGTGAGCATTTCGGGCGCTTGGGGGATGTAGAGGACATGATCGGCTTTCGTGCCGATGAACGTGTCGCCTTCGGTCGCGATGGCGATCACGATGCCGCCGCGCGCCTTCGCCTGCTCGATCTGGCTGATCATCTTGTCGTAGACCGAGTCCTTGAGCGCAATTGCCAGCACGGGCATGTGCTCGTCGATCAGCGCGATAGGACCGTGCTTCATCTCGCCCGCCGGGTAGCCTTCGGCGTGAATGTAGCTGATCTCCTTGAGCTTGAGCGCGCCTTCGAGCGCTATCGGGTAGTTGATTCCGCGCCCCAAGTAGAGGAAATCGGTGTACTGGTAGAGCTTATGCGCCAGCGCCTCGACTTCGGCGCTGCGATCCAGCACACGCCCGACGAGATCGGGCAGGCGGGCGAGGTCATGCACATGCTGGCGGCGCAGCGCTTCCGGCAGTGTACCGCGCTGCTGACCGAGGTACAGCGCCAGCAGGTATTGATCGACGATGCTCGACGTGAAAGCTTTGGTCGAGGCAACGCCGATTTCCGGTCCGGCGTTCATCGTGATGTAGCCATCGGCGATGCGCATGGCTTGGCTGCCAATTGCGTTGACGATGCTCCACAACTGCGCGCCTTTGTCGCGGGCTTCTTCCATCGCCGCCAACGTATCGACGGTTTCACCGCTCTGCGTGATGGCGAGCACGGCGGTCTTATCGTTGAGAATCGGGTTGCGGTAGCGGTATTCGCTGCCGTAATCGACCTCGACGTTGACGCGGGCGAGATTTTCGATGTAGAACTTGCCGACCAACCCGCTGTAGTAGCTCGTGCCACAGGCGACGGTCACGATCCGCTGAATGTCCTGTGCCTGCTGCGGCGTGAGGTCGAGATCGCCGAGGATGACGGTTTCGTGCTCGAAATCGACGCGCCCGCGAATCGTGTCGGTGATGCTGCGTGCCTGCTCGAAAATCTCCTTCTGCATGAAGTGCTTGTACTCACCCTTCGCCGCGCTGACCGGATCCCACGCGACATCATGGATTTCCGGGTGGAGCGTCTTGCCGTCGAGCGTTTGCACATCCACATGATCCGCCCACACGGTCGCCATTTGCCGCGTTTCGAGGAAGATCATTTTGCGTGTCTGTTCGAGGATCGCCGGGATGTCCGAGGCGATGAAATTCTCGCCGTCGCCCAAGCCAAGCGCCACGCCCCCCGCGTTGCCGATGCGCACCGCCACCAGTCGATCCGGCTGGCGCTTGCTCATGACGACAATCGCGTGCGCGCCGCGTAAATAGCTCACCGCCTTGCGCGTCGCCTCGGTGAGGTCACCCTGCGCGCCGTTCGCCGCGAAGCGTGCGACCAACTGCACGATCACCTCGGTATCCGTCTCTGACTTGAACTCGACGCCTTCCGCTTGCAGTTCGTCGCGCAGTTCGAGGTAGTTCTCCACGATGCCATTGTGAACGACGACGAATTCGCCATCCATGCTGATGTGGGGATGGGCGTTGTGCTCCGCCGGGACGCCGTGCGTCGCCCAGCGGGTGTGCCCGATGCCGATGCCGCCCGTAATGGGGTCAGCCGCCAAGCGGGTGCGCAGGTTGTTCAGTTTGCCAACGTCGCGGCGCAGGCGGATTTCGCCCTCCTGAAACACGGCGACGCCTGCCGAGTCATAGCCGCGATACTCCAACCGCTGCAAACCGTCGATGATGATGGGGGTGGCGTTTTTTTCGCCGACATAGCCGACAATACCGCACATGTGCTTGTCTCCTCTTGAGTACGGAGTCAAGACAGCCGGTCGCTGCCTGTCCGCCGAACTCGACACTATGGCACTGAATAGAATGAGATGAGCGAAGCACGTCTGTGCGGGGCAGGCAAAACGCGCACAACTCCCTGCGATCATCGGATCGGGGAGTGACTCCACTGGCTGATCGCTTGTCCGCCGGTTGTCCGGCTGTTTCACGATCTGCCTTTGTTGTGGGGAGGAGCAAACTTGGACGGTGGATGCGTCCGGGCGGCTTCCGCTGAACTCTCGATTTTCTCTCCGGTGAAGGAGATTAGTCTCCCGGTGAAGGGAGAAACCGCCACCTCGTCATCCCGTCGCCGTCAAGCGGCGGGATCATGCGCTCTTTGCTCTCCTAGCTCTGCTGCCGTGTCACCTCCGTGTAAGTCGAAGCCTGCCCGAATGTTAACGACAAAACGCGGACGTGGCAAGAGGCTAAACGATGGGGAAGCGCACTGGACGCCCCGTTGGGCGTCCCTATAGAAAGGTCAAATGGTCGGTAGTGGACTGGCTGAGATCGCTGTACAAGCCGCGCATCGACGTATCGCTGACCGCCGCCGCGAGTTGATACATCGCTTCTTCGGTCATCGCTGCGAGTTCGTCACGCGGGATGCGCGCCCGTCCATCGGTCTTGAACTTGAACGCGCGCCCGTAGTGGATATGAATGTGCGAACGCTTGAAGTGCGTCAGGTTGCGCATCCAGTCGCGCGCGCCGCTGATCGCCGCCGGGACGATGATCGCGTCGGCTTTGGTCGCCACGTACGCCATGCCGTCCTTCGGGCGGGATAAGCCTTCGCGCTGCCGCGTGCCTTCGGGCGCGATCAGGATCATCGCGCCGCTCTTGATCATCTCGACCGAATTGGTCAACGCGGTGCGATCTACTTCGCCGCGATTGACCGAGTAAGACCCCCAGAAGCGGATGAACGGCGCAAGGAGCGGGTTGCGCATATTCTCGACCTTCGTCATCGGGACGACGAAGCGCGGCTTGATCGTCGCCATGCACAGGATGGGGTCAAGCAGCGAGATGTGATTCATCATGATGATTGTGCCGCCGCTCGCCGGGAGATTCTCCATCCCGGTCACGGTGATGGTGGCGAACAGGCGGAAAGTCGCGCGCATCCACGCGCGCATAAGACGCCGCCGCCATGTCAGCTTGGGCTGCATGGCGACGTATTCTTGAACGGACATCTGGGTCATTCGTCGCTGTCTCGGTTGTCATCAGAGTCACGGCGGGGGCGGCGAGGCGGCGCAGGGCGACGGGGACGATCCCCGGAGTCACCTTCACGACGCGGGCGTGAAGTCGGCGAGCGGCGTGGACGATCCCCCCCAGATTCGCTGCGCGGCGAATGGGAGCGCTCATCGTCACGGCGGAAGCGGGGACGGTCGCCGCCGGAAGTGCCTTCACGCTGCGGGCGATCATCGTCACGGCGCGGGTAACGTGGGCGGTCGCCGCTGGAAGTGCCTTCACGCTGCGGGCGATCATCGTCACGGCGCGGGTAGCGGGGACGGTCGCTGCTGGAACTCCCTTCGCGGCGCGGGCGGTCATCGTCACGGCGTGGGTAACGGGGACGGTCGCTGCTGGAACTGCCTTCGCGGCGCGGGCGATCATCGTCACGGCGCGGGTAGCG
>JACSRG010000426.1 GCA_014879865.1 Anaerolinea sp. | reverse complement strand
CGCAGAGGGCGCAGAGAAAAGGAATATTGGCTCTTCCTCTGCGTTCTTTGCGCTCTCTGCGGTTCAAATTGACTGTCCTTTGTCTATGATTCATCCATTATTGTTGATTTCTGCCGGCGCGAATCCAGCCGCGATGCACGGCGCGCGCTTCTTCGACCGCGACGAAAGCCTGCTCATGGGTGGCGCGCACGACGGAGACGAGCTTCGGCACATCGCGGTTGATGACGACGCTGCGCAGCATCGTGACTTTCCCTTCGTGACCTTCGCCGGTCGTCTCGGTGACGCCGTAACCCGCCTTGCGCAGCGCTAACGCGATGTCGTGTCCGCGTTCCGATGCGATGATATTCACCGTCATGAACGAAGTGATAAAGCGCCGCTCGATCACCATGCCGACGTAGCTGCCGATGGCGAAGCCCCCGCAGTACGCCGCCAAGTTGAGAACGTTGTTCAGGTCGTTGGCGACGCTGCCAATCGAAACCGCGAACAGCAGCGCCTCGAAAAACGCCAGCACCGACGCCAAGAACTGCTGCTGCCGTGTGACGACGACCAGCCGCACCGTGCCGATCCCGGTGTTCAAGACGCGCAAGAAGAGTAGAAAGAGCGCAAACAGGATTGCGTCTGTGCTAAGGTCAAGTACCATGCTGATGTATTCCGTTGCAATTGAACGACATAGGCTGATCTTACCCTCGTAAGCGGCGATACACCATGTCCAATTGCTCTCCCACCGCCGCCCATGTGAAGCGTTCGGCGACCAACTGCCGCCCGCGCGCACCCATCGCCGCCCGCTGATCGGGATCGCTTAGAATCCGGCGGATCGCGTGCGCCAGCGGTTCGATCTGCGCTTCGACGATTACGCCCGCTGTCTCTGCTTCCGGCAGATTGCACCCCGGCGAGAGGATCACGGGTAAGCCCGCGCTCATGGCTTCGAGTGCCGCCATCGACAAGCCTTCGCCCGTCGCCGGGAGCGCAAAGGCGTCGGCTGCCGCGTATGCCGCCAGCCGATCCGTCCCGCTCAGGTAGCCGGTGACGATCATGCGCGCGTCGAGCAGCGGTTGAATGATGCTCAACATCCCCTCATCGCCGCCGACGATCAGCAGGTGCGCGCCGGGGACATCCGCCGCTTTGAATGCCTTGATCAGCACGTCGATCCCTTTGCGCGGATGCAGCCGCCCCATAAACAGGAGCGTAGGCGCGTCGGGGCTGATGTTGAAGCGCTGGCGAAACGCTGCACGTCCGGTGAGGGTGGCGAAGTCTGCCGGATCGATTCCATTGGGGATAATTGGGAAATATGCCCCGTTTATCCCCAGTTTATCCCAAAGTGCGCGCGCTTCGGCGGCTTCGTTCGCTGTCAAACCGATCACCGCGCTGAAGCGGCGCGCGGTCATGCGCCCGAACAGCCGATCCCACGCAACTTTGAAGGCGCTGCGCCCGGTGGTGTAAGTGAGCGTGCCGTGCGGCGATAAGGCGAACGGCGCGGCGGATTCCAGCAGCAGGTTTTCGACCGTGCGGAACTCGTGGCAGTGGATCACGTCGGGCGGTTGTTCGCGGGTGAGATCGCGCAGCGCGGCAGGCAGTCCGAACGGCGTGGACAGATTGAGCGTCCCGCGCCGGATCAGGTTGCGCACACGGATCACGCGCACGCCATCGCGGATCGAGTCCGGCGCTTCGGCGCAGCGCTCGGTGGGACTGAGCGCGTCTGTCGTCAGTACGGTGACGGTGTGCCCGCGTTGGACGAGCGTCCGCGCCATGCCTTCGACGGCGCGTGTCACCCCGCCGAAGGCATACGCGGGAGCATAGTAGGGGGTCACATGCAGGATGTTCATAAAAAGAAGATAACCACAGAGAACACAGAGAACACAGAGAGAAGGATCAAACACTCTGTGTTCTCTGTGGTTGAATTAATTGGGTTGGTAGGCGCGGACATGGAAACTCGACTGAATCTGCATCGGCGCGGTGGGATCGGCGATGTTTTCCCGGATATACGTTTCGAGCGCCTGAATGCCTTCATTCAACTGCTCATCGCTCATCGACCATGTGTGCGACCACAAGCGCGCCCGCAAATTCTCGACATAACTCTGCGGGATGCGCTCGACGGTGAAGAGATAGACATGCTCCGTCCCGACTTCCGTCCAACCGCTTTCCAGCAGGAAGGTTTCGCGCTGCTCGAACGGTACGCCGCGTTCCGCGCCGCGCCCGCGCCCGGTTGCGCCCTGCCATACGCGATCTAACCGTTCGTCCATGTCGCGGCTGGTCCAGCCGTGCATCAGCACGCCGCCGGGACGCAGAACGCGCCGCAGCTCCGCCAGCGCGTCGCGCCACGTCGGGATGAGATGGAAGAAATGCACCGCAATTGCCGCATCGAAGGCGTTGGCTTTGAAGGGCAGATGTGTTCCGTCGCCCTGCACAACCTGCACCCGCTCGTCCTTCCGCTTTTCGATGAGCTTGTTCAGCATCGGCAGCGAGAGATCAAGCCCGGTAATCGACCCGACATGCGGGGCAAGCGGCAGCGCGATGCGACCTGTGCCAACCGCGACCTCAAGCACTTGGCTGTCCGGCGTCAGCGCGCCCGCCTTGACGAACAGTTGAGTCGCGTGCTGTTCCACGCCCGGTGGAAAGCCGCGCGTCTGATCATAGTAATCGACAGCGCGATCAAAGGCGACTGATCCCTGTGTCATGCGTTCTCTCCTCGCTCAACGTGCGCGGGGGAGTGTAGCGCATAACGCCCGGAATCCCTACCCTTGCAGCAGCGATTGCGCCCCGTCGATCCAGATTTCCGTGCCGCTGATATGCTTGGATGCGTCCGAGGCGAGGAACAGCACCAGATCGCCTACATCCTCGGCTTTGCCGGGTGCGCCGTCCGTGAGCGGGATTTCGCCTTCGGGGAATTCGACCGGCTCTTTTTCGCGCTCGACGTTGCGCCGCTCGGTGTTCTCGTCGATCTTGCTTTCAATCGCGCCGGGGCAAAT
>JACSRG010000877.1 GCA_014879865.1 Anaerolinea sp. | reverse complement strand
GAAGGCAATGGCGAACGACATGCGCCCGGATCAGGTGGTGCTGATCGTCGCGCCGCCGCACCTGATTGAGAAGTGGAAGCGGGAACTCGCCAGCATCGCGCCGAAAGCCGTCATCGAACGGTTGGATCGCCATGAAGCGGTCAAGTCGTTCCTCCAGCGCGCCGAAACCTTGCCCGCGCATGTGCCGAAGATCGGGCTGATCAAACGCGACCTAACCAAGCTCGGCTGCGCATGGGAGCCATCGGTTGTCTGGCGCATCGAAGCCACTGCGCTCTGGCGGTATGGCGCGCCCGTCCCGGACGGGTATTTGCCGACTCAACGCATTCGGCGGGAGCGTGTGCCGAAATGTCCGCACTGCGGAAACACTGTCATGCAGGAGAAAAAAGGCGTGAGCGCACCCGCTTCGCTGTCATGGCTCGAAGGCGGCAAACGATCATGTGCAGTCTGCAATACACCGCTCTGGCGCGAAAGCCGTGATCGCGGTTCGCAGCCCAAGCCCGGTGAGAAGTATCCGCTGAAGAACCCGCGCTACCGCCTTGATGAGTACCTAAAGCGGATGTACCCCGATCGTGTGTATCTGCTCATTTGGGACGAGGTGCATGAGGCGCAACATTCGGATACGGGGAATGGCGAATCCTTCGCACGTATGGCAGGCATGGCGAAGAAGGTGCTGGCGATGACCGGCACACCCTTCAACGGACGCGCCTCTTCGATCTTCAACCTTGAGTACGCGCTGAATCCCCGTGTGCGCGAACGCTACAACTGGGGCGGTGGCAAGCGGTTTGCGCGCAAGCAGCGCGGCACACGCACGTTTCAGGAAGTCATCAGCGAGAGCGCCAATCAGCGTGGTCGCGCCGAGTCGCGATGGGTCAGTGAGATGGGTGTCCGTGAGCAGGTCGTCGAAGAGCGCCCCTCATATGACCGCGATACGGGCGCGTATACGGGAACATCGACGTACGAGCGACCTTACGAGGAGTCTCCCGGAATTTCGCCTCTTTTGGTCGCGGAAGTACTGGATCATGCGATCTTTTTCAGCCTTGGCGATCTTGGGAAGGCGCTCCCCCAGTACGAGGAAATCGCGCTCCCGGTCGAACTCGATGCGGACGTGTATTCGGAATACGACCGGACCCGCCAGCGCCTCAAAGACTACCTGATCCAGCGCCGCTGGGAGGGTGATACAACGTTTAGGGGATCGTATCTTCAGTGGTCGATGGGCTGGGTGAATGCACCATTCCGACCGTATGAAGTGATTCACAATCTCAAGCATCCCATCACCGGCGCGAAAGAGCCGTATACCGTCGCCAGCATCCCCAGCTACGGCGAAGACCGCATTTTCGCCAAAGAACAGGCGCTCATCGACCTCGTGCGCGACGAACTGGCAGCGGATCGCCCCTGCGTCATCTACTTCCGCCAGACCGCCACCCGCGACATTCAGCCCCGTCTGGAGAAGCTCCTCCGCGAACACATCCCGCTGGCACGTACCTTCATCCTATCCAACACCGTCGATGCCGAGCGGCGCGAAGCGGTCATCGAGCGCGAGATCGCCAAAGGAACCAATGTTGTTCTCTGCAATCCTGAGCTGGTCAAAACGGGTCTCGACCTCATCCATTTCCCGACGTTGATCTTCTTCGAAATCGTGTTCAACCTTTCGACGATGATGCAGGCGGCAGCCCGGTCGTACCGATTGAACCAGACGCACACGCACTGCAAGGTTTACTACCTGTTCGCTGAATCCACAATGGAGCAAACCGCCGTGCAGTTAATGAGCCGCAAACAGCGTGCTGCGAAACTGCTCACGGGCGACATTGGGCTGACCGGGCTGGATGCGCTGACGGAGGGCGAGGGCGGTTTCGAGGAGGCATTGCTTGAAGCCATCGGGCGCGACGAAACGCTGCTCGATCCGACGGAGTTATTCAAGGCAGAGGCAAAGGTCGGCGAAATCGATCAGGAAGACGCCGCGTACTGGAACGTCGAGGAAGTGACACTCGCGGTCGAAGATATGGTCGCTGATGAACCCGATGCTCTCATCGCGGCGGCACTGGAGCTCGGCGCGACGATCACACCAATTGAACGTGTCGAACACCGCGATAATGCACCTGAGCGAAAGGAGGACGGTACATTACGTCCGGTCGAAGCGATCACGGCGTATCTGGAGACGGTTCACATCGTCACCGACGAAATGCTGTGGACGCAGCGGCGCGGCGAACTGCTGGCACTGCTTGATGGTGGAACAGCGGATGGGATTGCAGCATGGCTGACCGAACAGTGCATCGTCTTTCCCGGCTTTGAGCGGGAAGTCGCAGGAAAACTCATCGTCTTGGCGAGCGATCAGACCGACTCCACGCCTGCACTGCACCTTGTCACACCGTCTCGTGCGACGACAGTACCGAAGCAGGAGCGCAAACCAGTGCGTGAACCGCTGGTGTTTCCCCGACGTGAAGCTGTCCCCGATGCCGCCTTCACACAGCAGTTGGCGTTGTTCTGATGCCATGCCTGACATGGAGCAGTGTCAAGCCTTCTTCGACGCGCTGTTCGCCCGCTGCACGGATTACGCCGATGACTGTCTGACGCTCACTGCCATTCATCCCGATGGCAATCACTCCACACCCTCTCGTCACATTCCGCTGCATGACAAGGCTGCACTGCACAAAGCACTGACAGACCTCGACCGGGCGAACGCGCTCGGTTGGGGCGCTTACTTCGCAGTTGGACTGCGGCGTCCGGGATTGACCCGCTGGCAGCGCGGGGGTGCAGCGGATGTGGTCATACTGCCTGCCCTGTTCGTCGATGTCGATGATCCGTCCCCCGAAGCACTGACCCGGTTGCAATGCGCCGATCCAGCACCATCGTGCATCGTCGCCAGCGGCGGTGGGTATCATGCGTACTGGTGGTTCGATGAGCCAACCGCCGATCTGCAAACTGCGCGTGATCTGCTGCGCGGCTTGGCAGTTGCGCTGCATGGTGACCACCT
>JACSRG010000836.1 GCA_014879865.1 Anaerolinea sp. | reverse complement strand
ATCGCGCTGGCGCTGGCGGCAAAGGTCACGTTTGACACCGGACTGCTCGGCGGAAACACCCTGCTCGTGCGGCAGGACGGCGTGAAGAAGGCCATCGTTGAGTACCGTCCGCCGCAGAAGACCGGTCTGTTTCTCGACGGCTCGGAGACGGCGCTGCGTGTACCGCTCCCTGGATTGGTCATGATTCGTGTGACAACGGAGGGCAAAGCGCCACAGTACGGCGTGTACGCCGTGAAGCGCCGCCCGGAGAACCTCGATATTCCGCTCTTTCACGCGCCGATCCCCAACGTGTTTGGCTCTGGCGCGATCTGCTGGGGGACGGTACCGCGCGTCGAGGATGTGGCACTGCGGGGTTCATCGTTGGCGAACGACTGGACGATGCTGCTCGGCTCCTCATTCGGCGATCATGCCATGGGCGGCAAGAGCAAACGTCAACCGCAGGACATCCGCAAGCTGCTCATTGAACTGGAGGGGAAGAAGGCGGCGCGCTACCCAACCGGCGATCTCGTTCCCGTGAAGAAGACCCTTGGTCAGGTGTTAGGAGATGAGGCATGAGCGGCATGTTCGATCGCAATACGCACATTCAGACGGTCGTCATCGTTGGCTGCGGCGGGACGGGCGCTCAGGTCGCCCGCATCGTCGCGCGCCTCCTCTACGATATGCGCCGCGCTCGACTGCATACGCCCAATCTACTCCTGATCGATCCTGATTACGTGGAGGAGAAAAACGTCGGGCGGCAGTTGTTCACGCCGGCGGATGCGGCGCTCAAGCTGCCGAAAGCAGAAGTGGTCGGCAGGCGGCTCAACATGGCACTGGGTATGGATATCGCCTGGTGTGTCGAGCCGTTCAACGCGGAGAAGCACGGCAGTCGCTACGGGTCGCAGATCGTAATTGGGTGTGTGGACAATCACCTTGCCCGGCGTGAACTGCACGCAGCGAAAGGTATCCTGATCGGGGCAGGCAACTACCGCGACGGCGGGCAAGTCATCATCGGGAATACAGGCGATGCCGATCTGATGCGACGGCATCTCGACGGGAAGGACGGCAAGTTCGCGTACCTGCCGAAAGAAGGGCTGGTGTTCCCGACGCTGCTCGAACCAGAAGCGCCGGCACCGGAACCACAGCCCGCCGTCTCGTGCGCGGAATTGGTGCTGCGCGGGGAACAGGACGTTTTGGTCAACGACTGGATGGCGTGCGTCGTCGGACAGTACACCGCTGCGCTTCTGCGCCGCCAGCCCATCCGCACCTTCGCCAGCTTCGTCAGCTTGGACGGGATGAGCGTCCGCAGTCTGCCGATTTGTCGTGAAGAACTCCTGTCCTATCTGCCGGAGGAAATCTAATGCTCCACTGCAAACGCCAGAATTTTCATCGCTCGAAACTGCCGCCGCCCGGTGCAGTTGGGCACATCGTAGGGATGAGTACGGTCAATCCACGCCGCAGGTGCATCGTGAGCCATTACCCGTTGTGTGACAGCGCCGAGTACCGCTACAGCATCGGCATTCACACTGTCTGGGTGCGCTTCCTCGATAATCACGAGCTTGCACGCTTCAGCGGTATCTGGTTTGAGGAACTGCCATGACGACGCTCATCCACCTCGATTGGCAGCCGGTCATCTTGCTTAAAGTCGTTCGTCTGCCTTTCAGTGATTTTGGCGGACTCTCGCTGAAATGCGCCTACCTCGCGCATGATGGGGGACGCTTGCTCTACGCGGATTGGACACTCGATGCGGCTGAGCGCGCCGAGCCACTCGTCTTCGCTACTGGTTGGGAATTCACATCCATGCCCGTGCTGCCATTCCTTCTGCAGGGTGATGGTGCAAAACGTGTTCCGAGCGGAACATGGGTACTGCCGTACAAAGACAGCCTGTACACGCTCTACGGCACCACAAGCAATGCGCTCGCGCGTCTCCTCCACCAGATCGACCACCGTCCCACCGATCCGAATACCATCACTAGCCTCATTCGTCTCACCGAATCCATCTAACAAAGGAATATCTCATGACTCACGATTCGAAAGCTACCGCCATGCAGCGGTATCATGACCGATTCGATGCTGCGCAGTACAACGCCATCGGCGAGTTTCTCGCCTCGAACCTGAACGCCGACCGGGATGACTCGCGCGTTGTAGACATCCTCATCGCCTTGCAGAATACGGCGTTTGGTCTCTGCGATCACCCGGAATTCGCCACCGCGTGGCAGCCGCTGGCGGTGCAGTGCGGGCAGAACTTCCTCTCGTTCCACACCGTAGATGCGATGCGCGACTTTCTGCGCCGCTTTGCGCCGGATGATGTGCGAATCGATGACTTCGAGGCGACTGCCAAGGGAATGCTGCGCGCCTACAGTGGACTGGACGACCTCAAGACGGCGACCGCCCACGCCAACGGTGTTCATTCTTGGCAGGGTCGCATGGCATACGAACTGCTTGCCGCCGTCGATTACCTGACTCAGAGCGCCATCCAGATGCTCGCACATGGCGACGAAAGCTACGCCCGCGAGAAGCTGCACAAGGGCTTGAATCGCATCACCGGTGCGCTCTACGAAGGTATCCGCCACAGTGAGCAGCCCGCGCTCTACAACTTCAAATCGACCTACTTCCCCGACGAGTGCGATTGATCCGCACTTACTGCTGACCACCTCACTTGGAATGCGTTCCGCTGGTGACCGTTTCCGTTCTTGGGCGCAAGCAGGTCGAGCAGCATCCATGAGAGGCTCTAGCCATGCCGCGCAATCCCCGCCTAGCGCTGTTCCTAGTCACTACAACATCCCCCGTGCGCTCAGCGCTACCCCGTCCGCTATTCCAGTCTGCTACACCCAAACTGCTCCACACCGCGCATTCGCACTGACCTCTCCAACGAATACGCTGCATCCCCACTTGTACCTGTTCGCTGCTGAATCCAGTCATCTGTCGTGCTGGACACCATGATCCCCCTCTTGCACGGCGCATTGCCTATCTGACCCGAAAACGTGCCGATTTGT
>JACSRG010000835.1 GCA_014879865.1 Anaerolinea sp. | reverse complement strand
TAGCGTCGCTGCAAGGCGATGAAGTGATTCCAGATCGTAGACGCGACAAAGATCATGTGCCGCAGCTTCCGGTCTTTCTTGTCGGCGCGGTACAGGCGATATTTGTACGTTTTACGAACCGTCATAGACTCACGCATGCTTTCGGCGCTCCAACGCCGGGAGTTGGTTGGGGGTGATTCCAACACCCTCAACCTACCCTTGTCTTACTCGATTTCGCCTCAAAACGCAAGGCACGCCTTATATCCCCATGCCTAAAGGCAGGGGTCTTACGGCGCTTTTTCGATAACTATCCACTGCGATCACTCGATGCGATTCATCTGGCGAGCGCTGTCCAAACTGCCGCGATTTTGGCAGAGCCTATCACTTTCGTCACCAGTGACAAGCAGCTTCGCGCGGCAGCGCGCAGCGAAGGTTTTTTCATCGAAGACCCGAACACGCATCCTTGAGCCGCCTATTTCCCTGAAATCTGAATACCGCGTAGAATCCCGTTATACTGGTGACAATCACACAACAGCGCGAAAAAGGACGCCGTATGGATGTAGGGGTCGAGTTTAGTCATTACCGTGTCATCGAACATATCGGGCGCGGCGGCATGGCGGATGTGTGGTCGGCGCGCGACAAGCAGTTGAACCGCACCGTCGCCGTGAAAACGGTCGCCCGCGATCTGTCGCAGGACTTGAATCCGATCAAGCTGTTCGAGCGCGAAGCCAAGACGATTGCCGGGTTGGAACATCCGCACATCCTGCCGATCTACGAGTTCGGCGAGTACAGCGGGCAGTTGTACATCGTCATGCGCTACGTCTCCGGCGGGTCGCTCGAAGACCTGCTCGAAGAAGGACCGCTTCCGCTCGACGAGGTGATGCGGCTGGCGCGCTCTATCGCGCAGGCGTTGGATTACGCGCACGCCAACAAGGTCATTCACCTTGACCTCAAGCCGTCGAACATCCTGCTCGACAGCTACCGCCTGCCCTACCTCGCCGACTTCGGGCTGGCGACCGTGCTCGATCCGCAGGGGCGCGCCGCGAACCCCGGTTCCGGCACGCTGCTCTACATGGCTCCCGAACAGTTGACCGCCGAAGTCCTCGATCACCGCGCCGACATTTACAGCTTCTCGATCCTGATCTTCCATATGATGACCGGGCAGCTTCCGTTCGACGCGACGATTCCGCTGGCGCTCAAACAGCTTCAACTGAGCGAACACATCCCCGATGTCGATTACGTCACGCCGGGACTGCCCGCGACGCTCAACCCGGTGCTGCGGCGCGGCACGGAAGTCGATGCCAACAAACGCCCGCAAGCATTGATGGAGATTGTGCAGGCACTCGAAGCGGCGTTGAACCCGGCGCGTGCTGCCACACCGCTGCCGACCGCCCGTCCACGTCCGCGCCCCGCGCAGAACGTGGTGGACATGGACACGAGAACGGATGCGCTCGAAGAGTTCATTTCGGGACCGCTCGACAACTTGGTGACGCGCACCGCTCCGATCATGGATACCAGCGCGCTCGACGATTTGATCACCGGACCGGTCGATAATTTGATCAGCAAGAAGCAGGATGTGACGCCGATTGATGGCAGGACGACGCGCATCGACGTGGGTGCTGATCTCAATCTCGACAACTTGATCAGCAAACCGGGCGTCACCCCCGACGAAATGGCGCGGCGCGAAGCGCTCGACATCTACACCCGCGCGCGGCGCGCTTGGGCGCATGGGCAGGGGCGCTTCCTGCTGGGGATCACCCACTTCACGCTGATCAACGACTATTACCTGCAAGCCGAAACCAACAAGCTCGAACTGGACGAGGCTGGCATGCAAATGCTGCTGCGCGGCGCGCTCGAATATGATCACGAGATCGACGCGTGGTGGTCAAAGCTGGACGACGAGAATCGCCGCTGGGTCGCGCTCCACGCCCTGCGCAGCGAAAACGCCCCGGCGCGCGTGCGGGCGATCCAGCGCCTCGAAGGCGTCGCCGACAGCGAACCGCCACAAATCCCCAAGCTGGTGGCGCAAGCACTGGCGAGCGAAACGAATACCGAAGCCAAGCTCGCGGCAATCCACCTGCTCGAAGTCCGCGCCAAGTCGCAGCCGAATCTGCCGGAGTTCAGCGCGGAGGCACAAAATCGCCGCTGGACGACGCAGCTTCGTCTCGCCGCCGCCAACGATTGGCGTCCGACGGTTTACTCGCAGGACATCGATCTACTGCTGGCACAGCTTGCCCTCGACGACCGTGACAACTCAAGCGAACTGGTCGAAGAAACCGCCGCCCGCACTATCGGGCGCATCCGTTCGACGGCAGCCGTCGCCGAGATCGCCAAGCGGCAGCAGAACGGCGAAAAAGGCGCACTGCGGGCGCTGGCGATCATCCGCGATGAAGCGCCCTCGCTGCCGAACGTCGTCAGCCGCCAAGCGCGAACTTATGCGTGGCTGGCGAACTCATGGCGGCGCGTCAGCCTCAACCCGATTCAACTGGTGTGGCGCTTCGTGCTGGCAGCGCTCGGCGGCGCGCTGGCATTCGGCGGCTACGCCTATGCACAGCTTCCCGGCGAAGCGATCTTCTTCGCGGAACGGCTCGGCAAATCCTTCTCGACCGGCGCGACCGTCGGCATTTTCGTCGGGCTGGTCGCGCTGCTGGCAGGCGGCATCCCCGAACGCCTACGCGGTTTCTGGCCGTGGTGGGCGCGCCTGCTCCTCAACCTCGGTTTAGGGCTGGTCTCCGGCGCGTTGATGTGGGTGGTCTACCTGTGGTTCTTCCTGTTCTTCGAGCCGGATAATGTGCCAAGCCTGATCATCGGCGGGATCGGCGCGGCGCTGGCGTTCAGCGTCCCGGTCTTGTTCCGCGTGCGCGGCGTAGTCGCGGTGGTGGCGGCGACCGTCGCCTTCTACCTGATGATGGCGATCCCGTGGTATCTGGTCATTCAGTTCCGCGACCCGACCTTCGCCACCCTGCTCTACACCCGCCCCGCCGACCCGTTTCAGGGCACGGCAGCGCAGCACATCGACCAGTTCGCGCCGTA
>JACSRG010000869.1 GCA_014879865.1 Anaerolinea sp. | reverse complement strand
GCCTGCATGGCCGAAACGATGGCGCTGGCGCTGGAACGGCGTTTCGAGGATTACACGCTCGGTAAAGACATCCGCGTGCCGCAGGTGCAGGAAATTGGCTCCATCGCCCGGCGGCACGGCTTCCGGCTCAGCGGCTTCCGTTCCTTCGAGCAGCCGGTGAGCGAGGAGACGATTGCCCGAGTGAGAGACAAGGCGGCGAAGGCGCGGCAGAAGCACGCCACACATCAATCAGTAACGCATGCGTAGGTGGAATACAATTGCCCGTATGCGACAACGAGATCAACTCGTTTCAACGCAATTGAGACAGATGGAGGAAACCAAATGCCAATCAGTGCTAAGGAACTGATCGAGGGCCGCCAACCACCCGCGACTGTCAAAGAATCAGATCTGATTCCCCGAGCGCTCAGTATCATGCTTGAATACGAGTACAGTCAGTTGCCTATCGTTGATGATACTCGCATACCAAAAGGCCTAGTCACGGCAGATTCTATCCTAAAAGCAATGGATAACTTCGGCGTTTCTGCCGAAAAGCTGCGAGTGCGCGATGCTGCAACCAGACACATTGCCTTCACTCCAGAGGTCAATGTGTTTGACTTACTCGAAAGCCTTGGTAGTTCCCCAGCAGTCCTTATTGTCGATGAATCTGCACGCCTCATAAGTATTATCACGAACTATGATATGGCTGTGCATTTTCGCGAGCGAACCGAAGATCTGATGTTCGTGGAAGATATTGAGACCGCATTGAAGGAACATATTCGCGCATCCTTCTCGCATGCACCGAATGGCACCTCAGATGGGGAGCTACAGGAGGCGATTGACAAGGTGGCTAATGCCCCTCTTATTTCAACGGCAGACACAGCGGTTCGGAGATATTTATCAGCTACAGGCAAAGAGCAACTCCAACCCGACGGGATCAAGAAAGTCCACGATAGTTTCTTCAGAGGGGGAAAATCCCTCGGTGATATGACCCTCAATCAGCTGATAGACCTAATGCTCTATCCTGCCCGATGGAAGGACTATCAGAAGCATTTCACGCTAGATGACAAGGCAATACGCACTCTCCTTGGGGAGATTCTTGACATTCGAAATACGCTTGCTCACTTTCGAGACGACCTGACTCCGTCCCAACGTAGTAAGTTGCGCTTCTGTGCAAAGTGGTTCGAACGAAACTCTCCGGTATTCCGAGAGAGTAGTTCATATGAGTTAGGTGCTCCAGGCGATCACCTGTTGAGGGACGCGAACACCGCGACAACCCCCGGCACGTCGCTGGACACGGTCGTCATCATCACCGACCCCGCAGCGGTCGAAACGACCTATGTCGCGCCCGAACCCGCTACGCAGGAAGAACTACTCGGACGCATTGAGTATCTGCGGTCGCTGCTGCCCGCCGCGCTGCTGATCGACGAGGAACGCACGGGCGCGTTCACAGCAGAGCAGGTGGTGCAGACTGCACCCGATAGCCTGCGCGCCGATTACAGCAGTTTCCTGACCAACCACAACTTCGAGTACCGCATCAGCAACCGCATCACCAACGCGCAGTGCAGCGCCAACAGCGCGCAGTTCTGGGCGATCAGTTATGCGATGGATCGCTTTGCCACGCCGGAAGACGCGCAGGCAGCGCTTGAAGAAGGGTTCTTGGATCAGGTTGCAGTTGCCAGCGGCTTCACGGCGACCGAATCGTCCACCCTACCCTATCCCGTTTATACGTTCAACCGCACCGTCTGCGACGTTGACTCGGTGGACGCCGTCACGTTCTGGCAGCGCGGACACTTTGTCGTCACCGTTCGCGCGACCTTCCCGGCTACGTCCGATGCGACGGCTGAGCAGTGGTTGAGTGAGCGCGTGGGTATCGCGACCTACGAACAAATCTTCTCGGACGCCCTGCGCCGCGAGATGCGCTAGTCGAGTTGATGCTCATCGGGGCGATCTCCGGATTGCCCCGTCGTGCGAATCAAAAACGCCGGAGAAACTCCGGCGTTTATCAGATTTGTTGTCACCAACCGGCTAGACGAGTGCTGCCTCAATCGTCATCGGCACTGCCGAGAGCGCGCGCGACACGATGCAGCCCGTCTTCGTCGCTTCGGCGGCTTCCTTGAATTGTTCCGCGCTGATGCCTTCGACGCTGCCACGCGTCACCAGATCAATCCGCGCGATGCCAAAGCCCGCCTCGCCCTTTTCGAGATGAACATGCGCCGTCGTCTCGACGCTGTTCACAGTGAAGCCTTCGCGCGACAAACGCGCCGCCAGCGCCATCGAGAAGCAGCCCGCGTGCGCCGCGCCGAGCAGTTCTTCGGGGTTCGTCCCCGTGCCCGACTCGAAGCGCGACGGGAACGAATAAGCAGAATTTACCGCGCCGCTGCCGACGCCTAAACTCCCGTTCCCTTCCTGAAGATTACCTTTCCAAACCGCAGTCCCAGTCCGTGCCGGCATTTCTGATCTCTCCTATGTGACGATAAAATACGAACGGGACTAGGATACCGAAAAGCCGGTAGTTAGACAACTGCCTTAGTTCCACCACCCCCATGCGTCACGCAGTTCATAGTCATCGCGGTCAGCGACTTCGTCGTCGTCCCATTCGGCGGTCAGCCACAAAACCGCTTGCAACCCGACTCGACGCGTATCGTGATCCGGGTGCGTCAGCGCCGTGATCACATGCGGCATCACGTCTTCATTCATCAGCCACAGGGCTTCCGCCGCCGAATGCCATAGTTCGCTGTTCTCGGTCTTGAGCGTCTGCAAGAGCACGGGGATCGACGTGGGATCGCCAATCGTGCCCAGCGCTTTCGCCGCCGCCGCGCGCACACTGTCGTCATCATCGCTGCGTAAGACATCTTCCAAGCCATCGAGCGCAGCTTCATCGCCAATCGTGCCGAGGGCTTCCGCCGCAACCGAGCGAATTTCGACGTTTTTGTCCCGCAGCGCCTCCAACAGCGCGGGGATTGTCGATGGATCCGACAGCTCAAGCAGCCGATAGATCGCCTGTCGCTGCTTGTCCTCGTCATTTCCCCGGAGATCGTTCAACAGTCGTTCAATCAGCAGCCTGTTTGCCATAGCTTTCCCTATCTTGACCAATCATGTGTAGTGTAATTGTTGTCTTCATTGGATGCAATGTCCACTCTCTGTTAAGGATTAGTCTCTTGACATCTCATACTGCTCAGGCATATAGTTGGTGAACAAATCATTTGGTGACAAACTATATGCCTCTACCACCACTCTATGGCGCGACCATCGAGCTGCGTATTTTGATGGCGATGATCGCGCGCCTTGCCATGCGCCATCACGACGAACACTTTGGCACGGGCAGCCTCGGCATCAGCGGGCTGCAATACGGTATCTTGCGCGTGTTGAGCCTGCAAAGCTTCACACTCAGCGAGTTGAGCAAGAAGTTCATGCTCGATCCTTCGACGCTCGTGCCGGTCGTCGATGCGCTTGAAGGCAAGGGATTGGTGCGCCGGGGCAAAGACCCAAATGATCGACGGCGCGCGCCGCTTTCCATCACAGAATCCGGCACAGCAACATTGAACCATGTGCCGCTTTCGCACGAAGATGATTTGTTCTATCAGCGCGTCGCCGTGATGGGTGAAGAGAAAATCCATCGACTGGTGGCGCTGCTGCGCGAACTGATCAATGGCATGCCCGATGGTGAAGCCATGCTTGAGGAAATATCGACGCGCATTCATGCCTATACCTGTGAGCAGCCATCAGAGGAGGAGGCTGACCCACCAATCATCTAGTTTCGCTTCCAGCTTGGTGTTGTACGGAGGATTTGAGATTGGCAGCACAATCAGCAGCATGGGGACGCGGACGCACACGCGCTCAAGGCAGCAATAACGGCGGTCTGGGGCGAGCTATTCGCTATCTAGGGCGGCAGCGGAATACAACCTTGATGGCGTACGGCGCGCTCATCGTCGCCACACTGGCACAGCTTGCCGTGCCGCAGCTCGTGCAAAACATGATCGACACGATTCAGCAGGGCGCAATCGCCACGACCTTCTACGATCTCCCGCCCTTTCAGCGTCCGTTCGTCCTATTGAACACCGGCTACACCGCCGAGGATATGGCGACTTTCCAAGCCAACGCCGAGTCTTGGCTGATCGGCGCGGTCGTTTTGATCGTCGCCTTCGCGGCAATGCGCGGCGTCTTTTCATTCATACAGGCGTATATGGCGGAGAAAGTCTCGCAGGGGATTGCCTTCGACTTGCGCAATGAGATTTTCACGAAGATTCAGCGGCTCTCCTTCAGCTATCATGATCAGAACCAGACCGGGCAGTTGATGATTCGCGCGACCGACGACGTAGAGAAAGTGCGCCTGTTCATCGCTCAAGGCTTGGTCTTGACGGCACAAGCCTTCCTGCTGCTAATCGTGACGCTGCTCATCCTCGTTCTGACCAACTGGCAGCTTACGCTGGTCGTCCTGCCGATCCTGCCGATTGCGCTGGTGACGTTCATCATCTTCGGCGCGGTCAGCCAACCGTTATTCGTGCAAATCCAGATGCGCCTCTCGGCATTGAATACCGTCCTGCAAGAAAATATGGCGGGGATCAAAGTCGTCCGTGCCTTCGCGCGCGAAGGACACGAGCAAAAGCGATTCAATAAATCGACTGATGACCTCTACGAGCAGCAGTTGAAGGTCGCGCGCACGTTTTCGTTCCTGTTCCCGGTGATCTTCCTGATCGCGCAGTTGGGTCAGGTAGCGATCCTCTACTTCGGCGGGCGCGAAATCCTCTACGGCAACCTGTCACTCGGCGATTACCAGAAGTTCAGCCTGTACGTGATCTATGTCTTCTTCCCGCTGGGACAGTTGGGCTTCATCATCTCCCTGCTGGCGCAGGCGGCAGCCTCGGCGTCGCGCATCTTCGAAATTCTGGACGCCAAGAGTGATGTGACCAGCAAACCCGATGCCGTTGATCTCCCGCCGATTCAGGGACACCTTGAATTCAGGGATGTCACCTTCCGCTACTTCGGCGGCAGCGATCCGGTCTTGAAGAACGTCTCGTTTGAAGCCAACCCCGGCATGACCGTCGCGCTCTTAGGCGGCACAGGGTCGGGCAAGACGACGATCATTAACCTGATCCCGCGTTTCTACGATGTGAGCGAAGGCAGTGTGTTGATCGACGGGCATGATGTGCGCGACATCACGCTGGATAGTTTGCGCTCGCAGATCGGGATCGTGCTGCAAGAGACGAATTTGTTCAGCGGCAGCATCCGCGACAACATCGCCTTCGGTCGCCCCGACGCGACCGACGAGGAAGTGATCGCCGCCGCGCAAGCTGCCGCCGCCCACGACTTCATCGTCACCTTCCCCGAAGGCTACAACACGCCGGTCGGGGAACGCGGCGCGACGCTCTCCGGCGGGCAAAAGCAGCGTATCGCCATTGCCCGTGCGCTGCTGCTCAACCCGCGCATCCTGATCCTCGACGACTCGACCAGCAGCGTTGACCTGCTCACCGAATACCGCATTCAGAAGGCGCTCGATCACTTGATGCACGGACGTACCAGCTTCGTCATCGCGCAGCGTATTTCGACCGTCCTCAACGCCGACATGATCCTCGTGCTGGATAAGGGGAAAGTCGTCGCCAGTGGCAAACACGAAGAATTGATGGAATCCAGCCCGATCTACGCCGAGATCTATCACTCGCAGTTGGTCGGCGACGCGGCAGTCGACGAGACAGAGACGCAGGAGGCTTAAGCACATGATGGGTCTTGACGGCGGTCGCCGTCTGATGGAGAACGAAACCAGCAAAGCCCGCAATGTCGGGGCAACGCTGGGGCGCTTCGGGACATACTTCCGGCGCAATCCCTTCGGCGTGATTATCGCGCTCGTGCTGGTGGTCATCGTCACATGGACACAGGTTGCTGCACCGGATTACATCGGTCAGGCAGTAGACTGCTACCTGTTCCCGCGCGCCGCGCAGACATTCGGCGGGGAAGAAGTCGCCGGTTCGAACTGCTGGTACGACGCGAACATGCAAACCGCGATCAACGGTGGAGCAGAGAGCGTCAGCGCGGTCACGCCGGAAACCAAGCTGACCGGTTTGGCGTCGATTGTCGGCGTACTGGCGATCCTATTCGTCGCCGGGTCGGTGTTGAACGGTCTGGCATTCTACGCCATGAGCCGCACCGGTCAAACGGTGTTGAAGACCATGCGCCAAGAGTTGTTCCTCAAGATGCAAAACCTCTCGCTCGGTTTCTACTCCGAGAACGAGGTTGGCAACCTGATGAGCCGCATCACCAGCGATACGGATACGATTCAGCAGGTATTTGGCTTCGCGCTCCTCAGCGTGATCAGCGGCGTGCTGCTGATGGTGTGGATCGTGATCAAGATGCTGGAATCGAATTGGGCGTATGCCCTGCTCAGCCTGTCGGTGATCCCGGTGATGTTCGTCGCCACCGTTTACTTCTCGAACCAAGCGCGTAAAGCCTTCCGCAAGTCACGCCAAGAGATGGGCAGCGTCAACGCCGACTTGCAGGAGAGCATCGCGGGTGTGCGCGAGGTGCAGGCGTTCAACCGCGAGGCAGAAAGCATCGAGGAATTCCGCAAGAGCAACGCCGCCAACCGTGACGCGAATGTGCGCGCAGCCAGCTTCACCAGCGCGCTGAACCCCGTCCTTGAGGCGCTCGGCTACGTCGCCATCGGTATCGTGGTGGTAGTCGGCGGTATATCGGTGCTGCGAAACGAACCGCTGCTCGGTACGTCGATCATCACGCTTGGCACGGTCTTCGCCTTCCTCCAGTATATTCAGCGCTTCAACCAACCGATCACGCAAATCGCCGTGCTCTGGGCGAACATCCAGAGCGCGATTGCCGGTGGTGAACGCATTTTCGGGCTGTTGGATACGCCGATCACCATCGACGATAAGCCGGGTGCGCAGCCCATGCCCGAAATTCAGGGGCGCGTCGAGTTCGACAACGTGTGCGCGGGCTATAAGGAAGACCAACCCGTGCTCAAGAATGTCAACTTCACTGCCGAACCGGGGCAGATGGTCGCCATCGTCGGTCCAACGGGGGCAGGCAAGACCACCATCATCAACCTGATCCCGCGTTTCTACGATGTAACCGAAGGCGCGGTGCGTCTTGACGGGAAGGATGTCCGCGATGTGACGCAGCAAAGTCTCCGCGAACAGATCGGCATCGTCCTGCAAGATACGTTCCTGTTCTCAGACACGGTCATGAACAATATCCGTTACGGCAACTTGAACGCGACCGACGACGAAGTGATCGCCGCCGCCAAGATGGTCGCCGCCGATACGTTCATCGAACGACTGCCGGAGAGTTATCAAACGGTGCTGGGTGAACGTGGGAGCGGTTTAAGTCAGGGGCAGCGCCAGTTGATCGCCATTGCGCGTGTCGCCTTGATGAACCCGCGCATCCTGATTCTGGACGAGGCGACATCCAGCGTCGATACACGCACCGAACGGCTGATCCAGAAGGCATTTGAGCACATCCTCAAGGGACGCACCAGCTTCGTCATTGCGCACCGTTTGAGCACGATTCGCAATGCGGATGTGGTGATGATGCTCAAGGATGGGCAGATCATCGAGCGCGGCACACATCATGCTCTGCTGGAGCAAAAAGGCGCGTACTACGATCTGTACATGAGCCAGTTCCGCCGCGAAGAAGAACCGGAAGCATCCGCCAATGGTAGTGGCAAAGTCGCAGAGACGGTTGAGGATCCGACCTAAAGTAGGTTCGGTGGTAGGGGCATGGTTCGTGCCCCTACCCCACTTATACTAACGCAGCAGGCACGCCAAGCGGAAGCCGATGCTCCCGTAGTGATATTCCGGACTCAGCTTGAAGTGGAAGCTCGACTGCGCGCGTTCATGCGCGCTGATGAACGAACCGCCCTGCACCGACCGTGATGCCGACGTCGTCGTATCGCAGTCATCGTACGCCCCATTGAGACACCATTCCCATACATTGCCTGCCATGTCATACACGCCGTGCGCGCTCACGCCATTGACGTAGCGCATCACGAGCGTCGTCTGACGGATGCGGCTTTCGCGCGTGTTGCACAGGCTGGTGTCGAACTCGTTGCCCCAAGGATACACACGGTTGTCGTCGCCCCGCGCTGCGCGCTGCCACTGCTGGCGTGTTGGCAGGGTGATCGTCAGCCCCAGCTTTTCGCTCAACCAGCGCGTAAACGCATAGGCTTCGTACCAGCTCACGTTGTCGCGCGGACGATCATCGCCTTGGAACTGAGGCAAACTCGCCTGTGGGTTCAGCATCCGCCACTCTTTCGCGTAAGGTGAGAAATTCCACCAGTGCTGATTAGCGTAGCCGTGCGGGTCGTCGATGAACATCTGGTACTGCGCGTTCGTTACCGGATACTTGCTCAGTCGGAATGCGTCAACGTGAATTGTGTCGCGCTGTGCGCCCTTGAGCGCCTCCGCGACGTGCAGCACACCCGGCGGAATATCACACCACTCCAGCAGCGGGATGATGCTTTTTGCCGGGCGGATTGTGGTCACTTGCGTCGCCCGCGCGATCTGTTCGCTCGCGCAGATTTCCGCAAGATTTTCCGGGTCATAGTTCGGAATATCCTTGCGGAAGGCTTGGAACGCTTCGCAACCAAGCGAGCGCGTCCGCTTGCGCTTGACCAGCTCGGCAATATTCTTGTATTCCAGTTCGATCTCACGCATGCGCGTCTGCCGCTCAAGCGCAGTTTCGGCTTCAGTTAGCAGCGCTTCAAGGTTGATGAAGCGCGACTTTAAACCGCGCTCAATCGCCTGCTTGAGCATGAACACAGCTTCGTCGAACTTCGCCAGTTCCATCGCCTCGGCGGCTTTGCCGATAACCGCTGCCGCATCGCCGGGAACGCTCGGCGCTTCGACAGTCACGGCATGGGGAAGATTGATCCGTGAGGTGACCATGCCCCGCTCGGCGAGATGGATGGAATTGAGCATCGCCTTCACTGCTTCCGGCGTCAGCCCTTGCGTGAAATCAACATACTGAAGTTCTCGGAGTTCCGCAGGCAGTTCAATACCATCGCGGATCAACACGGGGAAGATGTGTTTACCCGTGCTTTGCGCGATCTTGAACTCCTTCTGGCAATACTCCGAACCGATAGAGTCTGCTGAGAGGAGGTAAATAAACCCCTCACACCAATCGAGACGCCGAAGAATTTCTCGCCACCAATGCTGCCCCGCGTAGAGTCGCTGATCGAACCATGTGCTGTGAATGTCCAGTGTTTCGGCGATCTGTACACAGTAGGGCTTATCGACGCGCGCATAACTAATAAATAGACGCATTTCTACCCTACACCAATTGACCTAGCCGCCATGACTCGACGGCGCGAATACCCTGTTCCGAGCCGATTGCTATGAGCGCCTCTGCGACGGCATCGCAGATGCGCCGTGTTTCCCACATGGGTACAAAGGTATCCTCGAGACGCTTTATCAGCGCCTCGGCAGCGGAAGGATCACGCAGCCGACCGAGCGCCTCGACGGCTGCCCAGCGCACCTGCGGATCGCGGTCTTCCAAGACACTTATCAACGCCGCGACGCCACCTTCACCTGCATCACGCATCACACCAATGCCAGTAGCCGCTGCACGTCGTACAAACGGCTCAGGATCGCGCAGCAGCCGGATGAGCGGTGCAAGCGCGGTTTCATCGTGCTGCCGACCGAGCGCCTCGGCGGCTGTTTCTCGTACCATCGGGTGTTCGTCGTCGAGCACGCCGATCAAGGCAGGGATAGCAGCGCGGTCGCCAATTTCGACCAGCGCGCGGATCGTCGCGATCCGCACCGTCCAGCTTGAGTCTCCGAGCAGACGGATCAACTGTGGGACGCTGTCATCCGACCTGATCCATGCCAGTGCCTCGACGACCGCCCACCGGACGACGTAATCACTGTGATTGAGCGCTTCCCCTAGCATTTCGAGGACGCGCGCATTTGCCTTCCCGCGCAGCGATTTCGCATGTTCGCGCAGAACCCGCGCCGCCTCACGCCGCGCGTGCCAGTCAGGTTGGTACAGTGCATTCAGCAGTTGATCCAGCCCTTCCCATTGTTCCGGGAGCTGCTCCGGGGGAAGCGGTGGCGTGCCCGGTGGTGGTTGAGCGCCTCGCGTCAAACGCTGAAGCGCCGCCGCTGCCATGTCTCCAATCGACCGGGTTTCACCGCGTGGGCGCGCCTCGTCGCCGAGCAGTTCCGCCAGATATGCCGCAGCGCTGTGGTCACCGATCTGCGCGAGAGTCTCGACCGCCAACCCTTTGACATCGACATTTTCGTCTTGGAGCAGCGTTAGTAGCGCCGGAACCGCCGGTTTGCCAATGCGGCTGACCACGCTGGCAGCGGTGTCCGATACCAGATAATCGGAGTCGCGGAAAGCCCCCACCAGCGCCTCGACGACTGCATCGTCTGGGTGGAGTTCGAGAGCTTTGACCGCGGCATGACGGACATGCGAGTCCTCATCGTGCAAGACTTCCAGCAGCGCCGGGACAACCGAAGGATTATTGCTCTTCGCAAGCCCTTCGACTGCCGAACGCCGCACCTGCCAATTGTCGTGGTTGAGCGCGGCAAGGAGTTTTTCGATGTCGGTAGTACTAATTCGAGGCGGCGAGGCGGGAGGAGCAGCAGTCGGCACAGGGTCATTGCTCACCGATGCGGTCACGATGACCCCTAGTTTCTCGATTGCATCGGCAACTGCCTCGCGGATTTCCCAGTTATCGTCATGCAAGGCACGTTGCAGGAAGGGACGCGCAGTCGGATCGGCGATCTTTCCCAACGATGTTGCTGCTTCCATCCGTACCATCATGTCGGAATCGGTCAACGCGGCGACGAGCCCCGGTACACCCGCGCAGTCGTCGATCATCCCCAACGCCCACGCTGCCCCGCGCCGTTGGGCGGGGTCATCGTCGAGCAGCAGGTTAAGCATCATCGGCACGGCATCCGCGCCGATTTCCGTGAGCGCTGCCGCCGCGTTTTCGTCCGGCGTCCAATCCCATTCGCTCAGGCGATCCAGCAGTTCCGGCGGAAATGCGCTCTCGCCCTGCCGCAGCACCTGCAAAGCCGCGTGGCGTTCCTGCCATTCTCCACCGCGCATGATCTCCAAAAGCGCATCGATCCCGTCCGCGCGCGCGAGGACACGCAGAAGCCGCCCCGCTTCCACCCGACCACGATTGTCCCGGTCGAATGCCAGTTCGGTCAGCGCATGTACGATTTGATCGAGCAGTGGATCCATCACCCGTACGCCGCTGGAAACGCAGCGCGCCGCCAGATACGGATCAATCTCGGCGACTGACCGCACCAACGTATCCGGGGAAGCGAGCATACCGCTGTGCAGAATCACGACCCCGTCCCACGGTTGGAACAGACGCGCGCCGTTATCGTCGAAACTCGCCGCGCGCAGCCGCGTGTGCAGATCGGGCAGCAGGAGACCAACTGCCGCGAAATAATTGAGGCTTGCCCGATCACGGAAGCGCACACAGGTATCGGTGTTTTCGAGCAGTCCAGCGGTCAGCGCGGCGACTAAGAAGCGTTCATCGCCCATCAGCGCGAGTGCATCCTGATAGCTCATGCAGTGGCAGTTTGTGCCGGTCAGCACGGCGGACGCGATCCGGTGCAAGCCCGATTCCATCTCCTTGTAGGGAGTCCAACCCGGCATGTTGGAATGACGCTTCCAGATCCAGTAGTTGGCGAAGTAGCGCTTGAGCAGTGCCCCGGGATTCAGCGGCAGTTCGCTCGGCGGAGACGTCTTGTAGAGGAAGACCAGTGCTGCCAGCAGCGCGAAATTGCGCACGAGCGCGAACAAAAACACAGCGCGTGCCTGATCTTCGACCTTGCGCGGGAAGATTTGCGCCATCAGCGCATCGGCGGCGCTCTCGTCAAGACAGGTCTCGACATAGCGGCGAATGTACGGCTCTGTGAGCTCCCCGATCTGCACTTGAGGAATAGTAGCCGGCAAAACGGAATCGCCTTCGCGACAGGCGATGATGACCTGTCGTGGCGCGCTGTCAGTTCGCAGCCAGCGCGCCAACTCTGCCGCCTTCTCCGCCCCTTTCTCGCCCATCTGATCGAGATTATCGAGCAGGAGTACGACTTCCCACGGCGTTAGCGCGATCAGCGTTTCGCCGTTGAACACAGTGCGACTTTGGATGAAGGTTTCAATGCTCTGGCTGTCATCCCACGTCGCAAGGTCAATCAGAATCGGCAGCGGTGACGCGCGCCCAATGAGCAGGCGACTGCGCACTGCGTCTAGAGCATAGCGTTCGAGCGCGGTAGTTTTGCCGCTGCCCGGCGCGCCCACCAGTATGAAGTGCGAGTGCTTCGCCAGCGCCGCCGAGAGAGAGTCGACGGGCGTGCGCTGGTGGGTCTCGTGATCCACAAGATACAGGGGACTGTTCATACCCCAGATCGCATTGAGCCGCAGCGGTGGACGCACGTCTTGATCTTTGGGGCGCAGTTCAGCAGTCAGATCAACGTACTGCGTACCTGATTTGTGAGCTTCCAGTCGCGTATTGAGAGCTTGCAAATAACAGTACTCGACGGAAGGCGGGTTCTGAAACTCGAGCTTTTCGTGCAGCGCCTCAAGCAGTTCGTTCGTGTGCTGGCGGTATGCCCTTTCGTCATGCCACTGCGTGAAATCGACGAGCGCCGTCGGCTGGAGTTCGCCAAGCCACTGATTGTTGGCAATTTGCGCCGCGAGCGCGGGAATAATCGGAGTCTTGCGTTTGGCGGCTGCACGAATTTCGTGCAGCGCGTAACTACTCTGTACGTATTCGGGAGAAATGATGGCGATGACGAGGGCAGCCCGATCCAAATTACGCTTGAGGTCGTCGGTCCACCGCTCAGCCGACGCATTCAGCCGGTCAATCCATAGGGGAACGCCTGCGCACAAAAGACTATATGCGAGTTTCAGTGCAAAACTGGCATCAACCGCCGCGTAGCTTAGGTAGACCCATGATTTCTCGATGTCGGTCGGTCGGCGTTTCATGAAAAACATATACTCCGGCGATGCAGAATTTTGTGTACATCAATTATTGAAGTATACCGTTAAACGTTTCAGACTGCCCGTTACAATGTTGTTACCAATTTGCTTTACTGGATAAGGAGTATACCAGAACGCATATATATGATAGCATATTGCAAGCCAAGAATCCATCGCACGAATTATATACGATATTGTCAAACAGTAGATTAGTCAGAAGACCTAGTCAGAAGTATAGAATTGCTGTTCAACGACTCTCGATGCGCTTGGTATACATATCGATGCTCACGGCGAGCACTAGGACGATCCCTTGGATGATTTGCTTAGGGTAAGGATCGATGCGGAGTAGGTTCATGCCGTTGCTGAGGACGCCGACGATGAACACACCGGCAAGCAGACCAAAAACGTTGCCGATACCACCAAAGAGGCTGACACCGCCTAACACGGCGGCGGCGATAGCAGTTAGTTCCAGACCATCGCCTGCGCGGGGCTGGGCTGAGGCAAATTGGGCTGTGAGCATGATGCCAGCAATCGCTGCGCACATGCCGCTGATCGCGTAGGTCAGAATTTTCACACGCTCGACCGGGACACCGGCTAGCCGTGCCGTTTCCTCGTTCCCACCTACCGCATAAATGTGCAGTCCAAACTGCGTTCGAGTCATCAGCAACCATGCGCACACCGTCACCAGCAGCGCAATGACGATGACCATCGGCAGATTTCCAAACACGTCCGTTGACAGGAGCATATAGTCCGTCTCGCGCACGGCAATCGGACGCCCTTCCGTGTAGACGAGCATCAAGCCGCGTGCCACGCCGAGCATTGCCAGCGTCACCACAAAAGGCGGCAGTTTGCCAAAGACGACCAGCGCGCCGTTAATCGCGCCCGCAAGCAGTCCGATCAGCAGTCCGGCGATGATTGTGGGGGCAAGCGCCCACCCATTGCGCACCATCAAGCCTGCCGTGATCGCCCCGGCAAGGGCAGCGACTGAGCCGACCGACAGATCGATCCCGTTCAGAATCATCGTCAGCGCGACCCCAATCGCGGCAACGACGATGTAGGCATTCTGTTCGATCACGTTGCCCAGATTACCGACCTGCAAGAACCGCTCGGACTGAAGCGTGAAGAACAGCATGAGCGCGATCAGGATCAGGAAAACGGCACCACGCCGCAGCCAGCTAGCCGACGAAGTTCGGAAGAGACTTGCTGTCATAACGAGAACCTTTGCTGTCGATGTTACCTGTAGCGGCGCGCATGATCTGGTCTTGGCTGGTACGGCGAGGATCGAACTCCATGACAAGCTTTCCCTCGTGCATGACCAAAATTCGGTCACTTACGCCGAGGACTTCCGGGAGTTCGGACGAAATCATGAGGATGCCGACGCCGCGTTCCGCGAGCTGTCGCATCAGTTGATGAATTTCCGCCTTCGCACCGATGTCGATACCGCGCGTCGGCTCGTCGAGAATTAGAACTTTCGGCTCAAGCGTGAGCCATTTGGCGATCACGACCTTTTGCTGGTTGCCACCGCTCAAGTTGCGGACGCGCTGTGCGCCGGACGGCGTGCGAATGCCGAGGCGCTCGATGAACTTCTCGGACACGTCGTGGTACTTTCTCCCCTCGACCAGCCCGAAACGTGCTAGAAAACGGTAGAGCGAGATCACGATGTTGGACGACACCGGAAGCTGAAGAAACAATCCCTGCGCTTTGCGATCTTCCGGCACAAACCCGATTCCGCTGGCAATCGCTTGGGCAGGCATCCGAATACTCACCTCAGTGCCATTGAGTAGGACTTTGCCCCGCAGCGCTCTGCGCACGCCGAAAATTGTTTCGGCAAGTTCAGTGCGTCCTGACCCGACCAACCCGGCAATACCGAGGATTTCACCTTGATGGAGCGTGAAGGACAAGCTTTGAGTCGGGCTGCGGAAGGCGAGATCACGCACTTCCAGCACCGGATCGCCAACAATCGTGCGTGGTCGCGGGAACAGGTCATCGACCGTGCGTCCGACCATCATCGCAATTACACGATTCGGCGTTAAGTCGTCGATCCGTTCGCTGCCGACGAATGCGCCATCGCGCAGGACGACCACCCGATCCGCCACCGCGAAGACTTCGTCAAGGCGATGCGTGATGAAAATGACCGATACACCTTGATCGCGGAGTGAACGCATCTTGCGGAACAGGGTCTCGACTTCCCGGTCGGTCAGGGTTGAGGTTGGCTCGTCCATGACGATCAACTGGGCGTTGAGCGAGAGTGCCTTGGCGACTTCGACCATTTGCTGCTGCGCGAGTGACAAACGCCGGATCGGCGTTCTTGGATCGATGTCCACGTCTAGCTGGCGGAGCTGCTCGGTCGCAAGCCGGTACATTTGCGCCCAATCGACTGTCCCCGGCACTAGCCCACGCGGTTCGCGTCCCAGATAAATGTTCTTGGCGACATCGAGGTTTGGGACGAGCGCCAATTCTTGATGAATCATGCTGATCCCGTAGTGCTGGGCGTCATGTGGTGAGCGCAGTGTGACCGACTGCCCTTTCCACTTGATGCCTCCGGAATCCGGCGTCGTCACCCCATTCAGGATGCGCATCAGGGTTGACTTACCCGCACCGTTTTCGCCCACCAATGCAACAACTTCGCCTGCATTGATTGTCAGGCTGACATCGCTCAGGGCATGGACGCCCGGAAACGACTTCGAGATATTGAGCATTTGCAGCAGGGGTTCGTTGAGCATTGGTTTTTCCTTATGGGGACGCATCAGGATGCGTCCCCACGTTTGCGTAAATCTACTGAGCCGTCACCAGCGACAGCGCCACCGGAATGCTCGCTTCGACCGAGTCGCCGCCGAGATACGAAGCTGCCGTCTCGAGTGCCAGCATCCCCATCAAATCCGGCTGCTGCGCGACCGTCGCCGCCAGCGTGCCGCCTTCGACCGCCGCAACCGCATCATCGACCGCATCGAAGCCAACGAAGGTGATGCCTTCGCGTCCCGCTGCTGCCGCCGCTTCCAGCGCACCGAGGATCATCTCGTCGTTGTGGGCAAACACGCCGTTGATCGTGTCGTTCGCCTGAAGGATGTTCTCG
>JACSRG010000637.1 GCA_014879865.1 Anaerolinea sp. | reverse complement strand
CGCTTGGACGGGAGGGGCGCAAGCAGACTCGTGTTTGCGCCTTCCCCCGAATTCGGGGGAAGGTTGGGATGGGGGTACTTACGTTGCCCCGCCGCTACCTGATCGGCACGCTGTTCAAATCACCGTCCACGATCTCGACAAAGCCGGACGAAACCCATCCGACGGTGCCCCGGAAGACCACCTGATACCAGTCGTTATACTGTGTCCGACCGATGATCGGCAGGATGTCGCCCCATGGGATGCGCCCGATCTGCGTCGAGTCCATCGTCGGCGCGGAGCGCAGACGCAGCGTGGCGTTGGTCTGCCCGACCACATCGGTCTGGTTGGCGGGATCGCCCGCCGTCGCAAAGCCGCCGACAATCGGCGCGTTGAATTCGTTGCCGTTGACGAACAGGTAGTAGCCCCACACCCAGCCCTGCATCCCGCTGAGCTGAAGCAGGAACCAGTGCGCAGTTTCGTCACGCCCGACCACCGCGTAGGTTTGCCCGCGCAAAATCCGGTTGACAACCGGAGCGCCGAGGAACGGCTGTCCGCGCACGAGCAGGACGTTCGCGCGGATCACCGTGCCGGTCAGCGCGCCGGGAGGAATCGGCGGGAGCGGCGTCGGCGGGATGCGCGTCGAGGTGGCGGTCGGTCCGGCGGTCGGCTGGACAACGCCGGGGGTCAAACCGGGAGTCGTGCCGGGCTGCGTGGTGATCTGGAAATACTGGAACTGCACGGCGGCTTGATCGACCAGTTCGAGGAACTCGACGATCAGCGAGTGCGTCCCCGCCGTGAGGTTGAGTTGGAAGCGGTCAGTGGTCAGCACACGCCCGATGAAGCGATCCCACACCAGCGCGCCATCGACATACACGCGCACACCGTCGTCCGACGAGACGACGAATTCGTAAGTGCCTTGGTTGAACAACTGGCTCGATGTGAAGCGCGCCGTCCAGTTATCGACCGGGACGGCGGGATTCGGGCTGCCCGATCCCCAGTTGATGTTGATCCCGGTGGGGAGCGATTCCGTGTAGACCGGAGTCCCCTGCAAGCTGGTGTTGGCGTAGTACGCCGCCTGCCAACCGGTACCAAATTCTTGATTCCCGCCCGCATTGATCGCCGCGACGGAGACTATGCCGATGACCAGCGCCATCAGCGCCAGAGCCAGCGTCCGTTTGCTCATCCCAACCATCCTTAAGTTACGCGAATTTTTGCACAGTATACACCCGCCAGCCGCTTAGGTATGTAGGGTATAGGAACCACCCGGATCGAGCACAATCGGCTGCGCGCCCGTCTCGCTGCTGACACGATTGCCCCACATGCTGACATCCGCCGCGATCTGCGGGATGGTGTTGTAGTGCATGGGCAGCACGAAGCGCGGGCGAATGAAGTTGATCGCGCGCAGCGAATCCGCTACGCCCATCGTGAAATAGTCGCCGATGGGCAGGAAGGCAACGTCGATGCCCTCGTCACCGATCAGGCTCATATCGCTAAAGAGCGCCGTATCCCCCGCGAAGTACAAATGCTGACCGGCAGCGCTGATGACGAAACCGTTCGGCATTCCGCCATACGAGCCATCCGGCAGCGACGAGCTGTGGAATGCCTGCGTCAGCTTGACGCGCATGAAACCGCCGTAATCGCAGCTTCCGCCCGAATTCTGCCCGTGCGCCGTTTCCACACCCTTGTTACGCAGCCATGCGGAGATTTCGACATTGCTGATGGTCGCCGCGCCCGTGCGATTGGCGAGTTCGACCGCATCGCCCACGTGATCGCCGTGCCCGTGTGACACCAGAATAAACTCGGCTTTTAGATCCGCGACCGGGAATGGTGCGAGTGGATTCCCCGTCACAAACGGATCGATCAGTATGGGATGTCCGTCAATGTCGAGTGCAAATGCCGAGTGACCAAGCCAAGTAATTCGAATCGCCATCAGTCCTCTCCCTTTCAACTACGCGTGTAAACAGATCATTCCGCTAAAGGAATGGTGAGCGTGAATGTCGTCCCCTGATTCAAACCGGGACTGGTCGCCCAGATACGTCCCCCATGCGCTTCAACCAGCGCCCGCGCAATGCTTAAGCCGATCCCCATGCCGCCTTTGGTGCGCGTCATGTGGTCTTCTACCTGATAGAACCGCTCGAAGATGCGATCAAGCTGTTCTTTCGCCAGACCAATCCCATTGTCGTTGATGCTCAACCAGACTTCATGCCCGCGCACCTCGGCGGTGATGAGCACGCGTCCGAAATCCGGCGTAAAGCGCACGGCATTGTTGAGCACGTTGGTAATCGCCATGCTCATGCGAATGCGATCCACGCGCACGACGATGGTGTCATCGGGCGGCGTGAAATGCACGCGGTGGCGCTTGGCTTCAAACAGCGCCTGCGCTTCGTTGACAATATCTCGTAGGAACGAGCCGAGCGGAATATCCTCTAGGTTGAGTTCCGACGAGTTCTGTTCCATGTAGCGCAGATTGGTCAGGTCTTCGATGATGCGGCGAAGCTGCATCGCGCTGGCGACGACTTTGGTCGCATGTCCGCTGACCTCGGAGTCGGGGGATTCTTGCAAAAAGCTCGCATAGCCGAGGATCACGCCGAGCGGCGTGCGCAGTTCGTGCGACGCGATGGCGATAAAGTCGCTTTTGAGCTTGTCAAGCTGGCTCAGTTCTTCGTTGGCTTGGCGCAGCGCCGCGACCATCTGCGCGCTTTCGATGGCGACGGCTGCCTGTGATGCCAGCGTAGAGAGGTACTGCGCATCGTCCGGCGTCCATGGGAGATCGCGCTTGTTGATCGCTTCCAACACACCGATCAGCTTGCTCTTGGAGTGCATCGGCACGCCGAGAATCGAGCGCGTGAAGAAGGCGAGGTCTTTATCCGTCTTGGTGTAGCGGCGCGGGTCGTGGTGCGCGTCCTCGACCATCACGACGCGGTTTTCGCGCATCACCGTCCCGGCGATGCTGCCTTCGAGCGGAACGCTCGTACCGATCAAGCCCTGACTTTCGGTGGTGGTGGAGGCAAAGCGCAGTTCGTTGTTTTTGGAGTCCCATAACAG
>JACSRG010000309.1 GCA_014879865.1 Anaerolinea sp. | reverse complement strand
GCGACCAGCAAGAACACCAGTGAACGGCGGTAAATGCGACCGCCATCGCTCGTCGAGAGCAGGACGGGGTGCAGCGCGCCATCGCGCTGAACGCTGTACGCCAGTTCACGGAGTCGAGCGTCGAATACCCCGGCGATGATCGGATTGGTGTAGCCCTCTGGCTCAAGTTCGCGCGCGGCGTTCAAAAACTCGCCGACGGTAGTGCCGACTGCGCCTTCCAGCACCAAGCCAGAAGGGAAATTAACGCGCACGGTGTCGCGCGGTGACGATACGATAATATTCGGTTGGTTGGTCATGGGTAGCTCGAATAACGCTTTGAGTAAGTTCTTAACCTTATTTTACCACTCCTGCCCGCATTGGTTATAATTTGATTAAAGAGGGGGCGGCAACGGATGACCCATTCAATCGATCATTTGCTACAAGAAGTACTCATCGACGAACAAACGCTGAAAGCCCGCGTCGCAGAACTCGGCGCACAGATTTCCCGCGACTACGCTAATTCGGACAACCTGCTGTTGATTTGCATCCTCAAGGGCGGGGTGATGTTCTTGACTGACCTCATGCGCTACATCAGCGTGCCGCATGAAATCGACTTTTTGTCCGTGTCGAGCTATGGCAAGGGGGCGCGCATGTCAACCGGCAGCGTGCGTATCGACATGGATTTGAAGTCCGTCGTGATCGGCAAAGACCTGCTGATCGTCGAGGACATCATCGACAGTGGACATACCTTGCAGTTCGTGATGGAAGTCATGAGCGCGCGCAAACCTGCCAGCGTGCGTTTGTGCACACTGCTGGACAAGCCTTCGCGCCGCACCATCGACATTCCCATCGACTACACCGGGTTTGTGATCGAAGACAAGTTTGTGTTCGGCTACGGGCTTGATCTGGATGAGAAGTATCGCAACCTGCCGTTTATCGGCGTTGTGAATCCGGGGGCTGTTGGGAGTGAGTGAACCATGAACGACTTGATCCTCGTTTGGTCGGATACGGTACTCGATCTCGCCGATCTCTTGACCGATGTGCAAGACCCGGCGTACATCGTCGGGGGGGCAGTCCGCGATGCCGTACTGCGCCGACCGATTAAGGATGTGGATATTGCGACGGCGGGCAGCGGTATCGCGCTTGCCAAGCGTATCGCCAATCGGCTGAAGGGTGATTTTTACGCGCTCGATACCGGACGTGATGTCGGGCGGGCGCTGGTGGATTCGCCGGATGGCAAACTGATCTTCGACGTGGCAGGTTTTCGGGGCGACGATCTCGAAGCCGATTTGCGTGACCGTGACTTCACGATCAATGCGCTGGCGGTGAATCTGCTCGGCGATTTGCAGCACGTGGTCGATCCGACTGGCGGTGTGAAAGACCTGATCAACAAGACGGTACGGCGCTGCGCCGCAACCTCAGTCTGGGATGATCCGATCCGCGCCATGCGCGCCATTCGCATCAGCGTGGAATTGGGCTTCCGTATTGAACCGGAAACGCTCAAGGATATGCGCGCCAATGTGAGCCGGCTGCCGGAAACCTCTGCCGAACGGGTGCGCGATGAATTGATGCGGATGCTGGGACTGGGCAAGGCGGTCGCGGCGATCCGCGTCGCCGATGCGGTCGGCGTGCTGGATGTCGTGCTGCCGGAGCTTACCAAGCTGCATGGACTGCCGCAGTCACCGCCACATGCGTTCGATGCGTGGGAACATACACTGGCGACGATGGAGCATCTCAATGATCTGCTGGCGTCGATTTTGCCGACGCGTACCGACGAAACCTCCGCACAATTCAGCCTCGGCACGCTGGTTGTCGCGCTGGATCGCTTCCGCCAGCCGCTGCAAGAACACCTGAGCAAGACATGGGCAGATGATCGCCCGCACCGGGCGCTCATGCTGCTGGCGGCGCTGCTGCACGACGTAGGCAAAGGGGTGATCGAACGCACCGAAAGCCCTGTGACCGGTCGCCTGATCTACCACAAGCACGAAGCCGCCAGCGCCGAAATCGCCGAAACCAAGCTGACCGATTTGCATTTCAGCAGCGCAGAACGCGACCGGGTGACGACGGCAGTGCGGCACCACGCACCCGCTGAAATCTGGACGCCGACAGTCTCGCCGCTAAATGTTCACCGCTTCTGGCGGCGTTACGGCGCGGCGGGAATTGACATTATCTTGCTAACGCTGGCGGATTATCTGGGGATGGTCGGCTCGGCAGTCGATCAGGATAAATGGCTGCGCGCAGTCGAAAACGCGCAAACGCTCCTGCACGCCTATTTTGAGGACTACGACCGGATAGTCGAGCCGCCCGCGCTGATCAACGGGACGGAACTCATGACCGCGCTTGACCTCAAGCCGGGCGCGGTGATCGGGGAGCTTTTGCAGGTCATTCGCGAAGCGCAGGTCACCGGAGAGGTTGAAACGGTAGACGATGCGCTTCGCGTTGCGCGGCACGAACTGGATCAGCGCGCGTAGATGACAAACTTCAGCGGTGTTTACTCCGCCTCGATCTCTTGCAGGCGCAAGTAGGCTTCCGCTTCCGGCACTTCAAAATGGAGGCTGAGCAGCAGCGGCGTGCGGGCTGTCTTGTTCAACTGCCGGATCATGTGCGCGGGCATGACGAGCATCCGCGCGAAGCGGCGCACGGTCGGGTCGTCAGTCTCCAAGCCATGCAAACCGCGCTCGCCGCCCCATTGACTCTCGAAGATGTTGCGCGCCAGCAGCCGCGCCATCGACATCTGCGCGGAGTAGGGTGACGATAAATCCAACCGTGCCGTTAATTCGGCGATATTCACTTCTTCCCACATCGTTGGCTGAGGGGATTGCAGCATCTTCTCAACCGGAATCGGCGGCGCACTGATGTCATAGAGATTGATAAACTCGGCTGCCACAGACTCTAGATCTTCCATCGTACCTCTCAACTCTCCTCCAACGGCACGTCGTTGGCTGCTGATTTTGTTTGTAGGAACAGTAACAGAGTATTGCCATACCGCCGCTTGTCGTCAATTTCCATATGCTTGAGGGGCAGCGACTCTTCTTCGGCGGGATCAATCTGCACGATCACCAGCGTTTCCGCACCCAACCAAGCAGGACGGCTGTCAAGCGCCAGTAGTGATTTTTGCCAGAGACTCTTATATTGCGGCGGCGCAATATATATAAAATTATACGCACGGATTGGTTCGCGTTCCAGATAGTTAAACGCATCCATGTGGCGCAATGTCGCTTTGGCGGTGAACCCAGTTGTCGCCAGATTTTCCTTGATGGTCTGGATCGCCTTCTTTTCCGTGTCAATCAGCACGGCATGTGCTGCGCCGCGACTGAGCGCTTCGATGCCGACGCTGCCCGTCCCCGCAAACAAGTCGAGGAATTCCGCGTCGTAAATATCCGTGCCGATGATGTTGAAGAGGGCTTCTTTCACGCGATCCATCACCGGACGTGTGGTGTCACCGGGGACGAGTTTGAGGCGCTTGCCTTTTGCTATCCCTCCAATTACGCGGATGCTCATCGCTTGCCGTCCGTCAGATATTCTCGACCGCTTCGCGCGCCGCGCGGATGTTCGAGAGCGGAGTGGTGATCAAGGTGACGCAGCCGGTGGAGAGGATAAACCGGCGGTTGTTCGTCTGGTGAATCGCTTCGCGCGCCGCTTCGCGCACGGTGGTCGGCGTGCCTTGATGCAGATGCTCCCACTGTGCCAGCCCACCCATGACCGCGCCGTTGATCAGCGTTTTGCCCATCGCGAGATCAGGTTCGCATTTGCGGTCATGCCAGTTGACCGCTTGGACTTTGTATTCCGGTGCAAATTTGAACATGGGCGAGTCACCGTGCAGATGGACGGTGTTAAGCCACCATTTCGAGGGCAGCGTATCCAAGATTTTCTTGTCGTAGGGCAGCCCGAATTGGCGGTATTCGTCTTCCGACAGCACCCCGTAATCGGCGTACTGAATGGCGTAGAAGATGCCCGCCAGCGGCAAGCGCCGCAGCGCGTCGATGAAGCGCAGCGTCGATTCTGTCAGGATCGCCAAGCCGCTGTGGACGCGATCCGGGTTGAGACGCATATGCCGCAGCAGCGTGTCGCGCCCCGCCAGATTTTTCGCCTGTGCGAGCGGGCTAAACAGGGTTTGCACGACGGGTACATCCTCGCCGAGTTCGTCAGTGATCAGCTTGAGACAATCGGTTTGCCGCCCCAAGCCACCGCGCGCCGGGTCGAGCGTGCGCAGACTCGTCCAATCGAGCGACCGCTGGATCACACGGCGCGTATACACCCGCGTGCCTTCCAGCGAGCCTTCCCATTGATCTTGCGCGCCGAAGTCAGTCAGGCAAAAGCTGCTGGCGGGGGTGACTTTGACGAAGTCCCAGTCGTACGCTTTCTGAAAATCGACCGTCGAACGGGCAAGATCGGCGGCGCGCTGATCATCACCGGGAAAGTGACGCCACAGCGCTACCGGGGTGCGATCCGTCGGTTCGCCCGCGACTGTCCGCTCGAGCCGTTCACGCTTGTTCATTTGGCTGTCGAGTTTTCCGCGATTTCTTCTATCCGCTGTTCGACCATACGCTGGAGCATCTCAAAGCGATCCGTATTGGGCGCGGCTTCAAGGGCGGCGGTCAAAAGGGCGGCGCATTGTTGAAACGTGGCGCGTGCGCCTGCTTTATCGCCTGCGGCGCGCTGCGCCAGACCCAGACCGTAGACGGCGTCGATATTATCGGGCGCGCGTTTGGTCACGGTCTCAAAGGCGTTAATTGCGTCGTTCTGGCGTCCTTCACGATGCAGTGCCCAAGCCCGTGCAATCGCGTCTGCGTGTTCATTTTGCGCCATGTGTCATCGATCCTCTTCCTAAGCGAAATTTCGCCTAATTGTACTTTTAGGCAGGGAATTTACAAGCGCAGGGCATAGAGTTTGAATCATGTATGAGTATTCACGGGAATTTATACTATACTACTTACATCTCAGTAGGTATGGGAGGGGGCAATGGTTGAAGCTAAGTTGAGCGAGACGCCAAAAGATGCCGGGGGGGAGGTAAAACTGCCGCGCGATCCTGAATTGGTCGCTGCGTGGCAGCGCCTCATTCAATACGATGTTACCGCTCTAAACTTGAAGCGGGATCATATAAACCAGCGTGTCACCATTCTTTTGCTCGTCTTTTTGTCTTCGTATTTGTCCGTTTTGTTAAGCGCGACACTCGAATTGAGGATCGTGCCTGTCGCCATTGTGACGGCGCTCGTGCTGCTCGGCGTTGCTCGGAGCGCGCGCAGTCGCTACACGCGCAACTGGGTGTACGCGAGTCAGAATAAGTGGGGGCGGCGCGCGATCAAACTTTTGCTGGCGCTGTTCGATTGGCTGATCGCCCTGATATTCATGCCAATGGTGCTGGTTGTTTTCGTGTTCTATTTGCCAAATGGTATGCAACTGCTGCTGTTCTTGATCACGCTCGGCGCAGTCGTCATCGCCGGCGTTCGTTTTGCGCCGAGCTTGACATGGGTTGAGTGTCGCTATGGCGCAGAAGCGTTACGCCGCGCGATTCTACTCTATCGTGCTAACGCGGGTGAGTTCTCGGAGCCCGGCAGTAAAGAGGTCAAGCTGCGCGCTTTCAAAGAAAAAGTAGATCAGCGCGTTCAATTCTTTGTCGAAACCATCGCCTTGACACCTGACCCGGACGATCAAGCTGCGTTTGATCTTGAGGTGCAGAAAGTTCTCGGCGTAAAAGGCGGTTCAGAGTTGGGTTTCGCGCCGATTACCGAGGAAAATCTGAAAACTTACGTCGAAAATCGACTGCGTGATCAGATGCGCTGGTACGAGAATCGGTCGCATGACGAATCGCGCGAAATGAAAGTATGGCAGATCGTCGGTCTGGTGATCGGCGCGGCAGGGTCGCTGCTGGTGTTCCTAAATCAAGCCCAGTTGATCGCCGCGACGACCACGGGTGCGGTCGTGCTGTCGATGATCGCCAACCTGCGCATGTACGGTCGCATCTACCCGATTTACCTTGCCACCAAGCGCAAACTCGAACCCGTCTATATTGATTGGAAGCTCGGTAAATACAAGGGGGAGGGTGGCGCGGCGAAGTTGGTTGACACGGTCGAAGGATATTTTGAAGCGGAAATCGACGAATGGCTGCGGGTAGTCAAGCAGGCGATGATTGAAAACGAAGCACGCATCATGGATAGCGTGGGATCACTGCCCTACGCGCCGCCCGTGTCGGATGACAATCCGGTATCTGACAGTTCGGAGGACGATAGCGAACCTGCAGCCGAGGAAGAACCTGTCCTGCCGAAGCAGCCTATCGTATCCAATGGCAGCATTGATCAGACCGTGACCACCAATGGCAAACAAGACGACAAGAAGCCCGACGACGAGATCGAGAAAGTCGATGAGCCGATCGCCTAAACCGGCAGCGGCAGCACCAGCGTTTGACCGATGGATGCGCCGTTGACTGCGAAGAATGTCAGCCGTCTGCCGTCGGGCGCGAATGCTTCGACGGCGACGGCGTAATCCCCGCCAGCGGGCAGATCGAGCTGGTACGGGTCGCTGACGTAGGTATTGCTCACCCAGCGGCTCGTGGGCAGTCCGCCGGGGTGACGCTGTGCCGAAGGCGCAACCAACTCACCCGTCTGCAAGTCGAGCAGACCGACGTGGACGCGGTAGTTTTCTGCGAGGATGCGCGTGCTGCGCCAGTACAGCGTCACATCGACGGCAGCATCGGTCGCGTTTAGGCGGTACGCCAGTACGTCGAGACCTGCATCCGTCCGTGCGCGCAGGGCGGTGCTGCCCTCCAGCCCGAAATCACTCGCGGGGCGCAGTGCCCACGAGCCAAACCCGCCCAATACGATCAGCAGCGCCAGTACCAGCGCGCCCCCGCTTCGCGCCTCCGTCTTTGACAGCAGTTCGAGTTTTTCGTAGTGTTCGACCTGCTGCTGCATTCGGCGGCGGGTGATGAGCACGATCATGCCGATGACCAGCCATGTGATCACCCACGCGAGGGTGCGCGGCGGCGTTGCGCCGAGCGAGAGAGTCAATTCGCCGCGTTCCGGTTCGGATAGGGTGAGCATCAGCCCGTCTTCGGGGTGCGGCATGACACGCACGAGATTGGCGGAATAGGTCGCGTTCCAACCGGGAAAATACCCGGTCAGCACTTGCAGCGAGATCGGGCTGGCGCGCAGTGAGATTTGAAACGAGTCGCTGTGTGTCGCATGGGACAGCAGTCCGATCTGCGCGTTGTTCATCACGGTGGGCAGTTTGGTGCTCAGGCTGGGGAAGATTGTCGGCGTGGTGCGCAGCGGCGAGGGCAGCGGCGCATCCGGCGGCAGCACGGCGATGCCATAGCCAAGTTCCTCATAGCGCAGCTGCGCCTCCGGTGAGGTGTCGAGCGTGCCTTCGGACGGACGCGGCGCGATCCACGCGGGGAAGGACAGCACGATAATCGCGGCGATGGCAGCGGGCAGCCGCCAGTGGTGGAAACGTTCAGCGCGGCGGGCATGGTGACGCAGTACGCCGCTTCCGGCGACTGCCAGCGCGAATGCCGTAATCCCCATCAGCCAGATGTCGTCAGGGAAGGCGATCATGAGCGCGATCAGGATGCCCGCGATCAGCAGAAAGTAGCCGTGAATATTTGTTTTGCCGCGCAGCAGGGCGATCAGCGCCGTGAGCGCGAACAGCAGCGCCGGAACGCCGAGCGTGAACTGCGGCGTATGGACGAGTTCGCCGGGGTCGAGCGCCCGCAAGGGCGTGAACAGCATCAGCGGGTCGATCTGCGGCAGCGGCTCAGGCAGTCGGGTGATCCACGTCACGACGCGGTATTCTACGAGGGCAGGCACCCAGAAGAAGGCGGCTGCCAGCGCGCCGAGCAGCATACACGCGAACGGCGCGATCCAGCGGCGCGGTTGAAAACGGGTGTGAAACAGCAGCCAGATCAACGCGAACAGCGCGCTGACGGCGGCGATGCGCGGTTCAGTCAGGATGAGCGCCGCGCTAAACGCCGTCACGGCAAGCGGATCGAGCGCGCTGCCGCCTGCTGCCAACCGATCCACGCTCCACAGCAGCGCCGGGAGCAGCGCCAAGCCCATCACGACGGGCAGATCGCCGAGCAGATGCGGCGCGATCAGGGCGAAGTATGGGCTGTAAACATAGAGCAGGGCGGCGATCACACCGGAGGCAGCACCCGACCGCCGGGTGATCAGCGCGTACATCGCCAGCCCTGCGCAGGCGAACGACAAACCGTACACAGCACGGACGGCGGTCGTCGGGTTGTTCGTGAACAGCAGTTGAATCAGCGCGGGGAGATAGGCGGCTCCCGGCGGCGCGAAGTGCGGGATCGGCGCGCCGTAGCCGCTGAGCGTTTCCGCAGACCAGCGCGGGTACAAGCGCCCTTCACCGAGTGCGCGGGCGTAGTCGGCAGTGCGAAAGATGTAATTCTCGTTGGCGTTCATGCGCGCGAGGTCGGGCTGCACAATGAACGACCATGCCGCGAGCAGACTGAACGCCAGCGCAATCAAAACCCCCCAATCGGTCGGACGGGTGGCTTTTTGCATCCAGATGGGCAGGGCTTCTGTGGTCATCTCAGCTTGATCCTAGTTTCGGCTGATGATATGCTTTGCCGATGTGCTATCCCAATTGTGAACCATGTTGACTATTCGCGCCGCAAATCAAGCCGATCTTCCTATGCTGGCAGCCCTCTGGCAAGAAAAAGCCGTGCTGGCGGCTGATCCGCGTGTGACGGCAGCGCGCGAACGCTGGATCGCGGCGGCAGCAGGTTGGCTGGATGATGCGCGCTGCGGGCTGTTCGTCGCCGAGCGGGATGGGCAGATCGTCGGATACATCGCCGGTTGGATTCAGCCGCACCCCGGAATCTTGGGGGATGCGTTGGGGATGATCACTGAGCTGGCGCTCGACGCGCACAGCTATCAAGGCGGTGTCGGACGCGCATTGGTCGATCATCTGCGGGCATGGTATGCCGAACGCGGCGTCACGGCGCTGACGGTCTGGGCTTCGCGCCGGTCGGCGGTGGAGCAAGCCTTCTGGCGGTCACTCGGTGGGGTGAATTGGATGGAGTTGTTGTGGATAAAGTCGTAATTCGTCCGGCGGCGGCAGGGGACATCGACGCGATTGCGCGTTTGTGGCTGGCGCTGGTGGAGTTTCATCGTGAGATCGACGGGGATTTGCCCGCAGCCGCGCCGAATGGGGCGCTCCGCTATGCACGGCGGCTGATCGACCGCGTGGAAGACTCGCAGAGCCGCGTCCTCGTCGCGGAAGCCGATGGGCACGTCGTCGGGTACGTACTGGGCATGGTGGTCGATCTCGTGCCGGAGATGTTCGCGCAGCCGCCGAGCGGCTTTCTGGCGGATATTTTCGTGGACGCCGAGCATCGTCGTCAGGGCGTGGGGCGGGCACTGGTCGATGCGCTTGCCGCGTGGTTCCGCGAACATGGACTCGACTACTACGAATGGCATGTCGCCGCGCGGAATACCGCCGCTGTCGAATTCTGGCGCGCGGTTGGCGGGCGCGATGTCATGCTGCGGATGCGGGGCGAGATCGAAAAGCAGTAGAAAGTTAAAAGTAAAAAGTTGAAAGTAAAAAAGCAAAAAACGTCACCGTCTGTTTTTTTACTTCACTTTTTACTTTTCACTAATTTGGAGCGATTATGACAGAACTGCTCTATCAAACTGATGCGTACCTGCGCGATTTTACGGCGGTGGTGACGGGCGTCGATGCTGACACGCATGGCGTCACGCTGGATCGCACCGCGTTTTATCCGGGCGGCGGCGGTCAGCCCTGCGACGAGGGTGTCCTGCAAGCGGGCGATCAGTCGTACCGCGTTAAAGAAGTCCGCAAGGGCAACGTGCATGTCATCGACGGCGACGATTTGCCTGCCGTCGGCGATTCGGTGATCGGCGTGATCGACTGGGAGCGGCGGCACAAGCTCATGCGCACGCATACCGCCATGCACATTCTGTGCGGCGTCGTCTGGCGTGACTATGGCGCGTCGGTGACGGGCGGCAACATGGAAGTGCTGGCGGGGCGCATGGACTTCGAGTTCGAGCGTCTGCCGCCGGAAACCATTGCCGACATCGAGCAGAAGATCAACGCGGAGATCGCCAACGCGCGCGATGTGCGCGTGAAAATTCTCCCACGCGAAGAAGCGTTCCAGATTCCCGACCTGATCCGCACGAAGATCAATTTGCTGCCCGAAGGCATCACCGAAGTACGCACCGTCGAGATCGTCGGTCTGGATTTGCAGGCGGACGGTGGGACGCATGTCGCCAATACGAGCGAAGTCGGGCGCATCCGCATCACCGACTACAAGAGCAAGGGTGGCATCAACAAGCGCCTGTACGTGGAAATCGACATGCCGTCGTGAGCGACTTGAATCAGCCCCGTATCATTTTGATTACCGGGATCATGGCGTCGGGTAAATCCAGTGTCGCGCAAGCACTTGCCGAACGTCTGCCGCGCAGTGTTCATGTGCGCGGCGACATCTTCCGGCGGATGATTGTGAATGGTCGCCGCGAGATGACAAGCGATTACGACGCCGAGGCGTTTGCCCAACTGCATCTACGTTACCAAGTGGCGGCGACCGTCACGCACGCCTACTGCGCAGCGGGTTTCACGGTAGTCTACCAAGATGTGATTATCGGCGCTGTGCTGCGCGAGGTAGTTGACCGGCTGCGTGGCGCATATCGCCTTCATGTAATCGTGTTATGTCCGTCCCCGGAAGTCGCCGCTGCCCGCGACGCCGCGCGTCACAAGGTCGCGTATGGCGATTGGACTCCCCACGCGCTCGACCACGAGTTACGCACAAATACTCCTCGTCTCGGCTTGTGGTTGGATACTTCCGCGTTATCGCTTTTGCAAACGGTTGATACAATAGGGACTCGTTTGGAAGAAGCTGCCGTCTAAGGCAGAGGGAACGCGGTTTTGATCAAGTCATTGGAGCGGGCATTTAACGACTTTGCCTTTTTTCTCGGCGCGGCGCGCCTGCGCGCGCTGTTCTTGCTGATCGCCGGAACGGGCTTGCTCAGTTTGATGCTGAACGCCGTGCAGGGCGAAACATGGGTCACGGCGGTGCAGTCCGGGCTGCTGCTGATCGCGATTTTCGGCGCGGCAGTGATCATCGTCGGCAAGCTGGAGCGCGAAGATCGCCAGCGCTGGGTTGCGCTGCTCGTCCCGGCGCTCGGCGCGGTGCTGCTGGCGATCTTCTTCCTGCCGAATCTGGCGACGTTGTTGTTCGGAGCAGCAGCAGGTTGGATCGTCGCCGGACTGCTCGTCTTTCGCGGGCGCTCCCCGATGGAATACCAGAAGGCGATCCGTCACCTGCGCCGCAGCGAATACGAAGAAGCTGTCAAGATCATGGACGGTGTGATCCAAGCTGACCCCGACAAACCGAATCACTATCGTTTTCGTGCCGAACTGCTGCGGTTGTGGGGTAAGCTGGATCGGGCGCGGCGCGACTACTTCAAGATGACCGAACTCGACCCGACCTCAGCGGTCGCGTTCAACGGCTTGGCGGAAGTCAACTTGCAGGCGGGGCGTTTCGACGATGCGCTGACCGCCGCCAACAAAGCCGCCGAACTTGCGCCGGACGAGTGGGTCGCGCTCTACAACCTCGGCATGATCGAAGATCGATTGGGGCGCTCGGATGAGGCAATCGACCATTTGACGCGCGCGCTCGATCTCGGTGTGCCGGAAGTTCGTCATCGCCTGCTGATTCACCTGTACATGGCGCGCGCATATGCCCGCAAGGGCGATACCGCCGCCGCGCAAGCCGAAGTCATCGCGCTGCGTAAGGACAAGAACGGCTTGAGCGAATGGTCGCCGATCCTCGCCAGCGACCAAGCGGAAACGCTGCGCGCCGTGATCGGGGAGGATGTCGCCGCCGCCGAGCAGTTGATCGGCGGGAAACTGGATGTCACCGCACTGGGAGTCGCCCCGTGATGCGGCGCAACTGGCTGATCGGCGTCTATATCACCTTTGTGCTGGCGTTCGTCGGCTTGGTGATCTTCATCGGCGGGCTGGCAGCCGAGTTCTTCAGTTCGCGCCCGGTTTCAGCACCGTACAATTTCTCACCGTACGTGCTGGCGGCGCTTGGCGGCTTATGCCTCGCCATGCTCGTATTCCTATTCTGGTTCACGCTGGTTGGTGTGCTGCTGGCGCGGCAAACGCGCGAACAGGGATCGGGCTACGGCGAAGCCTACCGCTTGATCGAGGCATTCAAGTTCCGTGACGCGATTCCGCTGCTTGAACGCTCGATCCGCGAAGGTAAGGAAACGTCCGAGGTGTTGATGCTGCTCACCAGCGCTTATGCCTATACCGGACAGTTGGCGAAAGCGCAGGCGACCGCCGACCGTGCCGTGCAGTTGTTCCCGAATGATTCGGATGCGTATATCACGCTGGCGAACGGCTACCGTCTGCAAGCCGCGTACGATGAGGCTGCCGGCGTGCTGACGCGCGCCGCTGCACTCGCGCCCGACCAGCCGATCATCTGGGCGGAACTCGGCTTCACGCAGCGCTTTGCGGGGCAAGATACCGACGCGGTTACCTCGTTTGAAAAAGCCGCAGCACACGCTATGCCCGCGCCTTACGGCGTGCGCGTGTTTTACCATCTGGCGAACGCGTATCACATGGCGGGCGAAACACAGAAAGCCATGCGCGCCATCGCCAAGATGATGAGCGCCCGCGACGGGCTGGCGACATGGAAAACGGGGTTGAAGCCGCTCGAAGGCACGGCATATGGTCAAGCCTTACGCTACGAGATCGCCGCGATTGAGCAGGCGATTGCCGATGCTGATGCGGGGAATCTCGGATGATCTGGGCGATTACGCGGATTGCATCGGACTTCAAGACATGGGATCGCGCCACGCGCATCGCAGTGATCAGCGGTTTCGCGCTGCTAGCGGCGCTGCTGATCGTGGCGTTCGCCGTGCCGGATTTGCGTCAGCCCGCCCTGCTTGGCGCTGGCGGCTTGCTGATCGTCTCGGAACTCGCCGTTATGTGGGGAAATCGCGGCATGATCGCGCCGCTCACACTGGCGCAGCGGCATTACGTCGCAGGCGATTTCGACGCCGCGCTGCGTGTGCTGGAAGGGATGCGCGCCAAAGGGAAAATCGACATGCGCGCGGCGACTTTGCTAGGAAATACGTACCGCCAGCTTAGCAGGCTCGCAGAGAGCGAAGCGATTTTGTCAGAAGCCATTCACAAAGCGCCTGATCACTATTTTCCGCGCTATGGTTTTGGGCGTACACTACTGGCAAAAGGCGATTACGCGGGAGCATTGGATTCGATTCGCCGTGCCATCGAGCAGGGCGCGCCAGCAGTTGTCCATCTGGACTTAGCAGAGGTTTATTTCCGGTTGGGCATGTTCGCCGAGGCGCGCGCTGAACTAGAGAGTCACCAGTCGAGCGAACCCTACCGTCAATTGATGCGTGCCTATTTGCTGCATACAATCGATGGCAATCTTCCGCCGCCGTCGCCGGAACTCATGGAGTCAGGCTTGCCGTATTGGGTGGCAAGCGCGGAACGTTATCGTGAGACGCCGTATGGCGTGGCACTCATCCGGGATATTGACGATATGCAAGGAGCAGCGTCCAAGTGACTCGCAGAGAAAAACGCAGCAGTGGATCGTCCATCGTCCGCTACAGTCTCATCGCCGGGGTGATCGGGATACTCATCATTATCGCGGGCGTCCTATCGTTCTTCGTCGATCAAGCGTCACGGCAAGCGCCGTTCGATATTCAGCCGCCGCCGGGGTCGGCGTGGTGGGGCACGAGCGAGGAGCTGTCGAACTCGCGGAATGTCTTCTACCGCGTTAACGACACGGTCGAGAACGTCGTCGCCTACTACCAGCAGAAGATGAACGAGCACTACGGCGACTCGGTGGAACAGTGCGTGCGCATCCCACCGACGGGCGAAGCGCCGCCATCCCCGACCGGACAGAGCATCCCCTTCAAGTTTAGCTGCATGTTCGACCGTTCCGGCTTCCGTTCGACCCAATACACACTCGTCGAGATTTATCCCGGTCTGCCGAATGTTGATCCCGCGCTCGACGCCGAAGGCATGACCATTGTCAAATATGAGCAGCTCTGGCAGTCCTAACGCTGCGCCGCGCCGCCCGATAGCGCTGTTCATTGTGCTGATCTTCGCGTTCGGGCTGGCGCTGATCCTCGGTTTCAACGTGCTGCGCGTGCTGTACGGCGTGATCGCGCCGCCGCTGCCGCCGCTGCCCGGCGGGATGACCGAGGTCAGCCACGAGAGTGAAGCCTACGGCGCGGATGTTTGGAGCTATACCACGACGGCGAATCCGTGCGAGGTGCTGGCGTTCTACGAGGCGCAGGGCGGCACCTGTGTCACTTCGCCGCTGGAATGCACGGGCAGCCTGTACCCGAATCTGGATACGCCCGCCTCGCAGGTCGGGCGCTGTCACGGCAGCGTCGAGTTTTCGATCTTCCACATGCAGTGGTGGTCGGAAGTCGTGCGTAACCGTGAATCGACCGACACGCCGACGATCCTCAACCTTGAGCGCGAAGTCTTCTGGATCGGCACGGGTCCGCAGTATTGAGGTTGTCTCTTCCGTAAATCCCGGTTTTCATGTCATAATAGGCGAATGTTCTCCCCATTGGTATAAGGAGGTTTTCCGTGATGCTGAGGCGCAAGCTCACATCACGGTCGATTGCCCCCTCTATGCGAATAGCGACACTGCACGACTAAACAACCAAATCCGCAATTCACGTAGAGAGGAATGAACCATGTTCAAGGCAGTCAAACCGGATGTTGACATCCAGAAGCTAGAACGCGACCAGCTTGATTTCTGGCGCACAAATCGCATTTTCGAGCGTTCGATGAAAGAACGCGAGGGCGCGCCGCGCTACGTCACGTATGAAGGTCCGCCGACCGTCAACGGACAGCCGGGGGTGCATCATGTGCTGGCGCGTGCCTTCAAAGACATCTTCCCGCGCTACAAGACCATGCGCGGCTATTACGCCCTGCGGAAGGGCGGGTGGGATACGCACGGCTTGCCCGTCGAGATCGCCATCGAGAAGGAGCTCGGCTTTACGCAGAAGCGCCAGATCGAAGAGTACGGCATCGCCGAATTCAACAAGAAATGCCGTGACAGCGTGATGCGTAACATCGGCAAATGGGAACAGTTCACCGAGCGCATGGCGTACTGGACGGACTTGGATAACGCCTATGTCACGTTCACCAACGACTACATCGAAAGCGTGTGGTGGTCGCTGCGCCAGATGTGGGACAAAGACCTGCTCTATAAGGGCTTGAAGGTCGTCCCGTACTGCGCGCGCTGCGGTACGCCGTTGAGCAGTCACGAAGTGTCGCTCGGCTATCAGGACGTGGACGATCCGAGCATCTTCGTGCGCTTCCCGCTGCGCGACAAGCCCGGCGTGTATATCCTCGTGTGGACGACCACTCCATGGACGCTGCCCGCCAACGTCGCGGTTGCCATCGGCGAAGACCTCGACTACGTTCAGGTCGAAGGTCCCGTTCCGAATGGCGAAGGGACAGAACAGCTCATCCTTGCGGCGGCGGCGATGGATCGCGCGCTGATCAAGAAGGACGACTACAAGATCGTCAAGCGGATGAAGGGCAAAGACCTGCTTGGCTTGCAGTACAACCCGCTCTATACATTCCTGCCCGTCGAGAGCAAGTATGCCTACGTCGTGGCGGGTGATTTCGTCAGCACCGAAGATGGTTCGGGCGTCGTGCATATCGCGCCCGCGTTCGGCGTGGACGACATGGCATTGGGGCGGCAGTACAACCTGCCCGTGCTGCAAACGGTCGGCGCGGATGGCAAGTTCATCGACGCGGTGACGGAATGGCGCGGGGTGTGGGTTAAGGATGCCGACCCGGAGATCACCCGTGATCTGAAGCGGCGCGGTCTGCTCTACAAGCAGATGACCTACAGTCACACCTACCCGTTCTGCTGGCGCTGCGGTACGCCGCTGCTGTACTTCGCCCGTGACTCGTGGTTCATCCGCAGCACGGAATATCGCCAGAAGATGATCGACCTGAACCAGACGATCAACTGGGTGCCGGAGCACATCC
>JACSRG010000293.1 GCA_014879865.1 Anaerolinea sp. | reverse complement strand
GGCTTGCGTGCGGCTGGTCACGCCGAGTTTCGAGTAGATCTCGCTGATGTACCATTTGACCGTCCCCAAGGCGAGGATAAGCTGCGCGGCGATCTGGCGGTTGGACAGCCCGTCCGCCAGCAGCACCAGAATTTCCCGTTCGCGCTCGGTGAGCGCATCGGGGTTGGGTGGAGTCAGCGAGGGTTGATCCGGGCTGAGCGTGTGCACCAATTGGCGGAGGTCTGCCAGCAAATGGTCGGGGTCGCCGCTTGGTGTGCCTCGCCAGAGGGTCTGGTAGCGCGCCGACCCTAAACGCTCCTCCAACTCGTCGGCGATGCGTTTGGTCACGGGTAGCTGACCCAACGCGCCGAACATCATCGCATGTTCCGTGACTTGGAACTGGTTCAGCCGCGCGAGCAGCACGACGGCACGCTCATCTTCGCCGAAGCTCACCAGCAAGGCGACTGCGAGCGGGATCAGGATCGCACAGCGCGTCTCCGCAACATCGATTCCGAGCGAATCGACGACTTTAAGGAGCTGCGCGTAGAGATCGCGCGCGGCATCCCGCTCGCCCCGATGAACTGCGGCAAACAGTAAACCACTCATGGCATTCAGGCGCGTATCGCCCATGCCCCACTGCTGCGGCGCGGGGATTTCCAACGCTTGGCGGCAGAGGCGCTCACCTTCGGCGTAGTCGGATTCGGTGACAATTTTCAGCAGCCCCACCCAACCGAGCGTTGACTGCGTGACCGAGGGCAGGCTCAACTGAAGGGCGATCCGTTCCGCTTCGGCGGCACGGGCTTGGGCTTCGTCGAACCGGTCGAGGAGGATGGCACGTTTGCTGCCCATCAACATGCACCATGACAAGCCTTTGAGATCGCCGCGCTCCCGCTGGATCGCTTCGGCTTCGGCGGCGTAACTTTCCGCTTCCGACAGGTGATGGAACCAGAAAGCGACCTCCGACAGATGCAGCAAATTCCAGCCTAAGCCGTTCAAGTCGCCGATCTCGCGCTGAATGGCAACGGCTTGCATATGCAGTGCCTGCGAGTCGCGCACGCTTTCCAGCATCACGCCGAGCCACGCCATGAACTCCGCCATGTAGAAGCGGTCATTCAGCTCGGTGGCAAGATCGAGGCTCACGAGGAAATTCTCTGTCGCCGCTGCCTCTTCGCAGATCACACTCTGCACAATCGCAAGCACATAGTTGGCGATGGCGAGTTCCAGTCGATCCGGCTGCGCACGGGCGAACTCGACGGCGGCGTGCATCTCCCGTTCGAGTTCGGCATCGGCGAGATCGTCCGCCAACATGCCGAGCATAATCATGCGCGTCCGGCGCGTTCGTGCCCGGTGATACAGGGCAGTGTCGTGTTTGGCAAAGTGTGCCGCCACAGCGCCGAACAGGGCTGCGCCCTCGTAGAAACGGGCGCGCATATCGCAGAAGAAACTCACCCCTTCGAGCATCCGACTGCTTAACGCAGCGTCGTGCCGTTCGGCTGACCAGTGCCACGCGGCGCGGATATTCTCGAAATCGCGATCCATCTCGCCTAATGCTTCGGACTGGCGGCGGAATTTGATCCCTGCCTCACAGCGCTGCACGAGATCGGCGAAGTGCAGGGCGTAAGCCTGCTGCACCGTATCGCCTTCCCCGGACTCGGCGAGTCGTTCTTCGGCGAACTGCCGCACAAGCTCGTGCATGTCAAAGCGCCCGTGCCGCGCGCTGCGATACAGCCACGACTTATCGACCAGCGCCGACAGCGCATGGATCGACGCGCCGGCGACTGCTGCCGCCGCTTCCCGTGTGAACCCGCCCCGGAACAGCGCGAGCTTCCGAACGACTGCCTGTTCCCCGTCGGCAAGCCGCGCCCATGACTGCTGTAACACGGCGCGCATACTGCGGTGGCGTTCCGCGACATTACGGGCAGACGTCTCCAGAATATCCAAGCCGCGCTCGATCTCAACCGCGATCTCCGCGCAGCTCAGCACCCGCGTCCATGCTGCTGCCAATTCCAACGCCAGCGGCATCCCCTGTACCAGTGTGCAAATGCGGGTGATGGCGCTTTGCTCCCGTTCCAGTGAGAACGAGGGCTGCACACGCCGGGCATTCTGGGCGAACAACTGCACCGCGCTGAAGTCTTCGACAGCCCCATCGGCAATGCTGTGCGGGAAACTCAAGCCGCCGACTTCATACACCCATTCCTCGACGAGATTCAGCCGCTCACGGGAGGTAACCAGAATCTTGAGATTCGGCGCAGCCGCGAGAATCTCGCTGATCACCGCCATTTCGTCGGTCATGTGCTCCGAGTTGTCCAAGATGAGCAGCAGCTTCTTCTCCGCAAGATGGCACATCAGCGACTCGCGCCGCTCTCCCCCGGCGAAAAACTGGAAGCGCAGCGACTCGCCAATGGCGAGAATCAAGGCGTCGGCGGAGCCAAGCGCTTGCAGTGGGATGAAATAGATGCCGTCGTTGAACTTATCCACCAGCCGCTCGGCGGCTTCCAAAGCGAGGCGCGTCTTGCCCGTGCCTCCCGGTCCTACAAGCGTAACCAAGCGGCAGTCGGGATCGCTGAGCAAGCGGGCGACCTCAGCCAATTCATCACGGCGACCGACAAACGGTGAAGTCAGTACTGGAGCATTTTGCAAGACCATTGCCCTGTCCCCTGCGGTTCAGAATGGCTCAATTATAGCACGAATGTGTGATTTCTGAGGGGGTGAAGCTGTGATCTAGCCCCGGCGAAGCTGCACGATCAGGATACCGCAGCCCGCCACGCTGAACGCCAGCGCGTTTTTCAAGCTGATTCCTTCGCCGAGGAACAGCCAAGCGAGGATCGGAATCTGCACCATCATCGCGTTGTTGATGATCGAGGACTCGAAGGCGGACAGCGTTTGCAGCGTCTTGTTCCACAGGGTGAACGCGAGCGCCGTGTTGACGACCGCCAGCCACGCGACGAGCAGCAGTGTCGTCAGGCTCAGCGGCGGGACTCCCTGCGTGATCAGCCCGACGACCAGCAGCAGAACGCCGCCGATGCTCATCGAGATCAACGTGATCAGCAGCGGCGAGAGCTTACCTTCCCGATTGATCGACCGACCGATGACCGACGACATGGCATTCGCCAGCAGTCCGGCGATGGCGATCACGACGCCGAGCAGTTCACCGCTGGAAAACTGGAGCGGGACGAAATAGGCGATGACACCGGCGAAATACAGCGCCAGCCCGAACCACTGCGACCGGGTCGGGGTTTCGTTGAGCAGGCGAATGCCCAAGCCGACGACGACAATCGCGCTGAAACTGAGAAGCAGGCTGACGGTGGCGGAGGGCAAATAACTCAAGCTGAGGAACTGCGCGCCCTGTGTCACCGCGTAGTAGAGCAAGCCAAGCGTGCCGAGCAGCAGCAGATCGCGCCGGTTCAGCGATCTCATCGGCGTGGAAGAACGGCGGAGCGCGAATGGAAGCAAGCACAGCGCTGCCAGCGTATAACGCATCCCCGCGAACGTGAGCGCCGGGATCGATTCGCGCAGCCCCAACTTGATGATGACCCACGACGTAGACCACAGGAAGGTGACGAACAGGGCTTGCACGATGGCGCGGGCATGGTCAGACAGCCTAAACAGCCCGCGCCACCGTTCTAAGGGTGGTACATTCACCAGTTAGATCGCCCGTTCACGGATGTACGCGCTGGCGAAGTCAAGGATCGATACGACGATGGCGATTGCCAGCACCGCGACGCCTGCATCGCGGTAGCGCAGTAAGTTGATCTGCTGCTGGAGCAGGAAGCCGATACCGCCGCCGCCCACAAACCCGATAATCGTGGACATACGCACGTTGATGTCCCAACGATACATCGTAAAGGCGATATACGAGGGAATGATCTGCGGGACAACCGCATACATGATCGTTTGCAGCCGGTTCGCACCCGTGCTTTGCAGCGCCTCAATCGGACCCGTGTCGATGCCTTCGATCTGCTCGGAATACAACTTGCCGAGCGACGCGACGGAATGCAGAGCGAGCGCCAGTACCCCGGCGAACGCGCCGATCCCGACCCAGATCACGAATACCAAGCCCATGATGAGCGGCTCAATCGAACGTAGAGTGTTCAAGATCGTCCGCGTCGTGTTATAGAGCACGGAACCGAAGGCGAAGCTCTTGCGCGTCCCGGCGAAACCCGCCGTCACTCCGCCCAAAATCGCGCCGATCAACAGGGCGCGCAGGATGTATTCGGAGACGGTGATGCCGAGCGCTTGGAACGCGATGATCTCCGGCGGAGGAACGCCTTCCACGAGTGCGCTGCGGACGTGCAGCAGTTCAAACGTCACGACAAAACCGATCACCGCCCCGCCCCACGACAGCGCGGTGACGAGGATTTTGTCCCAGCGAACCGGGCGCTGCGGCTGCGGCACGAATTGACGGTAAAGCTGCGGCAGCACCGCTCCGGCAAGCCCTGCGGCGACTACCGCCGGGAACAAGCCCAACCACGCGGCGACCGAACCGATCTCCGCCGCTGCCCACATCGTGAATGCTCCAGCCACCACGCCGAGCGCCGCGCCGAGGACGTGGCTCATGGGCAGGCTGATGTGCTTGAGCATTCCGCGCGTCAGTGTGCCGCCAACCGACGCCAGCGTAAACGCGCCGACGATCCCGGCGACTGCCGGAAGCAGCAAACCGATCAGTTCGCCAATCGAGCGGAAGAAATTGCCGATGTAGACGAGGATGCCCGTTTGCAGGACGTTGCTCACCAGCAGCAGCAGACCGCCGAGCAAGCCGAATGCGGCGACCGCGACCAGCGCGACAATCACCGAGCTGAGCACGCCGCGCAGGTTCACGCTGGTGGTTTGCGGGGTGTCACGGCGCAGGCGCTGCGTCGTGACCACGCTGCCCAAGCCGATGATGATCACGCCGCCGATGCTCGTCAAACTACCGTCGCCGATAGTATAGAGAAACCGTCCGACCGGTTCGAGCAGCGCCGCGCCGATCAGCCAACCGAACGGGAGCAGTACGACCATGATCAACAGATTGCCTAGCGGAATCTGGATCGGGCGCATGAGGTTATGCGCGGCAAAAAAGCTGAGAATCGCTGACGGCAGAATCGAAACCGTCGTAGCGATCAAAGCGAGGAGAATCGTCTCGGTCATTTTCTCGACGACGATGCCAGTCGTATCGCTGAAACGCGGCAGCCCATCCGGGAAGCGTCCCTGCGCCTCGACGGTGTGCGTTTGCCCGCTCGTGCCGCGAATCTGCGGGATTTGTATTTGAACTTCGAACGAGCCATCCGCGCGGGTATAGAAATTTTCCTCGCCGGATTCGTTCGCTTCGCGGGTGCGACGTTCGCCATCCGTCGCAATCCAGTTCACCCGCGCAAGAGAGTTCGGGTAGAAGTTGAAACCCTGCACGGTCACGGTCTCGCGGCTGCTGCCGCACGCCGGAGTGACGATGATGTAGGGCTGGTCGGGACTGGTCACCGGTTCGGGTGCGGCGAAATCTTCCGGGCAGTCCATTTGAAACGGCGTCGTCGCGCCGGTAATTTCATAGTCCTGCGTGAACACGTTCGGGGAGAGCAGTTCACGTAACGCCGAGCCAACATTTTGCTGGCGCAGCGGTTCTTGGGGGACATCGAGGTCAATACCGACGACCGTCCAACCGTAGGAGAAAATCAACAGGACAGCTAAGGCGGCAATGAGGATGAGCAAACGCCGCAGGACACTGCGCGAACGGTTTTCCGTTCTCTTGTTCAAAGTCAACTCCTAGTGAATCTCAACTTCGACGGCGTCTTCACCGTAAATCTGTTTGAAGCGATCATTGTCAATGTCTTTGGGCAGTCCATCAAATTCTAGTTTGCCGTCCTTCAACGCGATGACTCGCTGCGAGTAGGCGCGCGCCAGACTGAGAAAATGGAGGCTGCAAAGAATGGTGATCCCGTCTTCGCGGTTGAGGAGTTCAAGATACTTCATCACGGAATGCGAGGTCGCGGGGTCAAGGCTGGCAACCGGCTCATCGGCGAGCATCATTTCGGGGTTTTGCATCAACGTACGGGCAATGCCGACGCGCTGCTGCTGCCCACCGCTCAAGGCGCTGGCACGATTGTACGCTTTTTCGGAAATGCCGACCCGCTCCAACGCCGCCATCGCGCGCTGTTTTTCCTGCGGCGGATAGTAGTTAAGCAGGCTGAACACGGGGTTGATGTATCCAAGTCGTCCCGCCAGCACATTCGTGAGAACGCTCGACCGCCGCACCAAGTTGAACTGCTGAAATACCATCCCGATGCGACGCCGAATCTGGCGCAGTTCGTCGTCAGTGGCGGCGGTGATGTCAATCCCGTTCCAGATGATGCGCCCTTTCGTCGGCTGCACCAGACGATTAATACAGCGCAGCAAGGTCGATTTGCCTGATCCGCTCAAGCCGATGATCGCGACAAACTGACCGTCGGGGATTTCGAGGCTGATATTATCCAGCGCCATGAATCCGTTGTCGTAAATCTTGGTGAGGTTTTCGATGATGAGCATACTTCTATCCTTGGGTAGAACAGCGGGCAGAGGTAATCCCCTGCCCGCTCGTGTGACTTGCTATCGTGCTAGGCGCTGCGATCAGCCGCCGAAAACATCTTGTTCGGTCAAGCCGAGGATTTCGAACTGCTGACGAATGGGGTCATAGTCCGCATCGGTGATCGGCGCAAGACCGCTCCAGCTATACATGTTCTGGCTGCCAATCGATTCGCCCCACGCTTCGGTCTGCGCGAACGCATACAGCGCGTCGAGGATTTGCTGGCGCAGTTCCGGCGGGAAGTCGGGACCGAAGCTCAGCGTGTCGTTCGGGATCGGTGCGCTCAGGCGCAGGATACGAACCTGATCGACCACATCCGGCGCGGTGTCGCGAATGTTCGCGCGCGCGTCGAGGATGCGAACATCACCGACGAACAGGTTGCCGTCGCTGTCGAGCCGCGATTCATCAACCGTCAGATCGTAGGGTTCAGCATTGTCGCCGATGCTCCACGGTGCGCCGGGAACGGCAGGCGGGCTGTAGAAGGTCGTCCCAAATTCGACTTCGCCGCTGTACACCGCTTGCACGACCTGATTGTGACCACCCGCTTCGACGCGTTCGCCGGGTTCAATGCCTGCCGCCGCAAGTTCGACCGACGGGACGATGAAACCGGAGGTCGAGGCGCTGTCCGGGTATGCCCACGAACGACCCGCGAGGTCGCCGAAGGTATAGATGTCGCTGTCACGGCGGACAATGTACGCCGCCCAGTAGACATTCCAGCCACGACGAACCGCCGCTGCCTCAACTTCGACACCGCAGCGATTGTTGGCAATCACGTAACCAGCCGCCGGGATGAAGCCCATGGAGCTGCCGGGTGCGGCGCACATGGCTTCGACCGTCGCCGCGTACGACGTGGGGACGAAAACTTCAAAATTGAGTCCGGTGGCTTCCTCAAGTGCAGTCGCCATGACTTCGCCGCCCGTCACAATCGCTTGCGCTTCTTGCGAGGGGACAAAGTAAACCTGAATCGGATTGGCTTCTGAACCGAGGGCGTCCTGTGCGGACACGACTTGCGCCGAAATGACGGCGAGCAGAAGAACGACGAACAGAATCTGGATGGGTTTTTTGAAGTGCATTTTTATCCCTTCTAGGGTGAGCCGCGACAATTATGGATTATACCGTGAACAGCGCAAAAATCTGTAATAGTCAGACATCTAGTTTTTCGGGAATTACGGCGGGGCGCAGCACATCGTCAGCATGACGACAAAAGGCACTCAAACTGAGTGCCTTCTGACACACGCGGGTAGAACGGCAGATGCAGGCGCTAATCACCTGCGGCGGGCGAGTGCTCAAGCTGATGCGGCTTGGCTGCTTCCGTCTGCGCGGACTCAGTTTCCTCATAGACCGGGAAGTAACGGGCGATCAAGCTGTAGATCGTGACCAGCCCGGCGGCGACGCCGACGAGGATCGCGATCTCCATCCAGTGCGGCATATACACCTCGCCATCGACGGAGGCAATGGCGAACCATGTCACGTCAAAGCGGTTGAGCACTGTCCCGCCCATAATGAACAGCGCGCCAATGAACGACGCGGCGCGACTGAAGCGCACACGCTTGGACGCGAACAGCCCGATGGGAATGAGCGCGCCGACGATGATCTCCGCCCAGAACATCAGGCTGTACTCGCCGCTGGAAAACAGCAAATCCCATTCGCCGGAGATGACCAGTTCGCCGAACTTGATCACGACGTAGAACGCCAGAATCCATGGGACAAACCACGTCAGCTTCGCCATCGTCTTGATTTTCAGGCTGCGCCCGAACAACCAGTGACTCAGCGATGACCCGGCGACCACCAGCGAGATTCCGGCGGCGAACGAGCTGACGAGGAAGAAGACCGGCAGCAGCATCGACGACCAGAGCGGATGTAGGCGCGGCGACATGATGATGAACATCGTCCCCAGTGACGACTGATGCATGGTCGAAAGCGTCACCCCCGCGATGACGATGGGAACAGTATATTTCTTGATGATGGGCAGCAGCCACCTGAGGCGCGTGTTTTCCAGCAGCACAGGGCTCAGCTCATACACGAGGATCAGGGTATAGGCGCTGATACACCAGCTCACTTCCAGCAGCGCCGAACTGATATTCGGGTGCAAAAACACGTTGTAGAAGCGATCCCAGCGTCCGAGGTCGAACAGCAGGATCACCATGACCGAGCTGTAACCGAGCAGCCCCGCCAGCACCGTCGGGCGGGTCGCCGGGTGCAGGTCTTCGAACTGGAAGACGTACACCAGCGCCGCGAGCGTGAACGCGCCGCCCGACAGGGCGACGGTGGCGAGGTCGAAGCTGATCCAGACGCCCCACGGGAACGCTTTGCTCAAGTTAGTCGTTGGTCCCAAGCCGACGATCATGCGGTACACGCCGACGCTCAACCCGAACAGAGTCAGCGCCGCCGTGACATACATGAATTTGGGCATGGTGCGCAGTTCATGCAGCACTTTTCGCAGCATAGTTATTTCTCTTCCCCGTGTGCTTCCTGACGTTCTTTTTCGGCTTCTTCTTTGAGGTGCTTGATAGTCAGATACGCGCCCGTCAAGCCGACCAGCATCATCCCCGCGACCATCGGCGTGCCTTCGGTGACAAGCCGGTTGGAATAGGCGGGCGAGGTTGTCCCGGCAATCGGGAAGCCGAGTTCTTCAAACGGGACAGGCGAAATATACAGGGTCGCCGTGCCGCCGTTTTCCTCTTCGCCGTAGACGTGCGGCACATACTTGCCGGGGTTCTCGCTGATCTTGCGGTGGGCTAATTCGAGCATCTCTTCGTAGCGACCGAACTGGATCGCCCCGGTCGGACAGGTCGCCGCGCACGCGGGCTGCTGCCCTTCCCCAAGCCGTTCGAAGCACATGTCGCATTTGACCACCAGCGGCAGCGGTTCATCCCACTGGTAGTTGGGCACGCCGAATGGACAGGCATAGATGCAGTAGCGGCAGCCGATGCAGATGTCTTGATCGTAGCGGACGATCCCGTCTTCGCTGCGGGTCAGCGCGGCGACGGTGCAGGCGGAAACGCATGACGGATCGATGCAGTGCATACAGTGGAACGGCGCGGTAACGCGTTTCAGGTCGGGGAACGTCCCGGTGACGCCCGTATCCTTGATCCAGATGCGCGTGGAATCCATCGGCACTTCGTTTTCCACGTTGCAGGCTACCATGCAGCTCCGGCAGTCGATGCAGTACGAGGCGTCAATCAAAAAGCCGTAGCGCGGGTAATGGGTTACATGAGACACAGGGATTACACCTTTCGCACCGTGACAAACGTTTGAGTGAGCGCCTGACTGCCGCTGACGGGGTCGGTGTAGGTCACATGCAGCACCGAGTCGCTTGCGCCAACGCCGAACGCCGTCGTCAACCCCTGCGAGAGATGCCCGTAACCGGGCGTCAGATACACGCAGTCGGGGCGGATGGCGGGCGTAACGTGCAGTCGGATGTGAACCGAGCCGACCGCGCTGCTGACTTCGACCCAATCGCCATCGACCATGCCGCGATCCGCTGCGACGCTGTCATTCAGCCACAGGCGCGGCTCGTCGGCGACCTTGTGCAGCATCCGGTTATTCTGCGTTCCGAACTGCGTCGCCTGAGCGACTTTGCCCGTGAGCAGGTAGAACTGCCCGCTTGGCGGCTCCGGCGGTGCTTCCCACGCCGGCACCCCGGCGAACCCTACCCGATCCAGTGTTTCCGAATAGAGTTCGATCTTGCCGCTCGGCGTGTTCCAATTGAATCCGGCTTCTTCGTGCGGCGGGAGTTCGACATAACCGCGTGCGCGGATTTCTTCGAGCGTCACGCCGAGCGGCGCGAGCTGCTGGCGGATGTAGTCTTCTTCGTCGGCATACTGGAAGTAATCGCCCAAGCCGAGGCGTTCGCCCAACTGCTTGTAAATCCACAGCGCCGACCGCGCTTCGCCTTGTGGCTCGATCACGGGCTGGCGGATGTAGACGCGATCTCCAACGGGCAGCAGCGGATCATAGCGTTCAAGATACGAGGCTTCCGGCAGAATCACATCGGAGAACCACGCCGTATCGTTGACGACGATGTCAACGGTGGCGATGAAATCCAGCTTCTCGAAGGCTTGCAGCGTGCGAGCACGATCCGGCAGCGACATGACAGGATTCTGCCGCGCGATGAACCAACCGTGCGCCTGATACGGTTCGCCGCTGATGATGCTGTCGCGGAGTTCCTGAAATACGCCGATCTTCAACGGGACAACCGGAAAGCGTGACGGCACATGATCGAGCCGCTGCGCCGAAATGCGCGGGTACGGCGGCTGCGGGATCGTGCCGAGCGCACCGCTCGACTCGCCGCCGCCAGCGCGCAGGGTGACATTCCAGTTGCCGACCAGCGCGTTCAAAACGGTGATGGCGCGCTGCGTTTGGAACGAGTTGACGAAGTTGGACGTACGCCAGCCATTGTGAGCAAGCGCATGCGGCGCGGCAGCGGCGAAATCGCGCGCGATGCGGCGAATACGGTCGGCGTCGATCCCGGTGATCGGCGCTGCCCATTCCGGCGTATACCGCGCAACTTCCTCTGCCACCTGTTCCAAGCCGAGCGTGTACTGGGCGACGAACGCGTGATTGTACAGGTCTTCCCCGATGATCACGTTGAGCAGCGCCAGATGGAACGCCAAGTCCGTCCCCGGTTTGATCGGCAGCCATTCACTTGCTTTGGCGGCGGTCTTCGTGAAGCGTGGATCGAGGTAGACGACATGCGCGCCGCGCGCGATGGCTTCGCTCAATTCGCCTGTTTCCGACGTGGACACGGCTTCCATCAGGTTGCGCCCGGTCAAGATGATGTAGCTCAGTTGATCGTCGTAGATGCGCTCCGGCTCTTCCAAGCCGTAGGTCATCAGGTTGGCGACGATCATCGCGTTGAAACACAGACTCCGCTGCGTGCCGTAGTTCGGTGAACCGTAGGCATAGAGCAGGTTCTCGAACTGCACCTGACTCAGGTTGTGTGTGGATGAAAACACCATCGCCTGCGCGCCATACTGCTCGCGGATGGCAAGCATGTTGCTGGCGGTCAGGTCGAGCGCCTCATCCCATGATGCCCGGCGGAAACGTCCTTCGCCGCGATTGCCCACACGGATCAGCGGGGTAGTAATGCGGTCAGGATCATAGGTGTTGAATAAGCCCGATTGACCGCGCACGCACAGGTGTCCTCTGGAATGCGGATGATCGGGGTTGCCGTCCAGCTTGACGACACGCCCGTTCTTAACTTTGGCGATCAAGCCGCAGCGCCATACGCACATCTCGCACATGCTGGGGACAAAACCATCGCCCTGCGTGTTGACCATGCCCGCGTCTTGCGCTGCCTGTGCGACGGCGGGCGGCAGCATTTGCCCGACCACCAGTGCGCCCGCCGTCACCGCGCCGAGCTGCAAAAAAGTACGTCTTGATAGATCGTTGGACATTCTCGTTCTCCAATCCCCGTGCGTTGATTAGCCGCGTTCTTTGCGATGGAGACCCGCGCGGTCGATCAGGTAGAACAGGAGCAGCGACAGCAGCGCGAACAGCGCAATCGTTAGGAACGGACTGAGATTCCACAGGTCAGGGATCACCACGCTGCCGGAATTCGCAATGGCGGAGATCGCCGGGAAAACCTGCTGATATGTCAGCCCGTAAATCACCGCGCCGACGAGAAAGCCGAGGAAACCGGGGATCAAATAGTCGAGTTTGCCTTCACCCGCTCCGGCGGCACACGTGCCGGGGCAGTAACCGCTCAGCGCCATGCCGATGCCAAAGATCAGCCCGCCGATCACGTTCCCGGCGATGTACGTCGCGGGGATGTTCGGGAACGTCACCAGCCCTAACGCGCGCAGCAGGTACAGCCCGCTCATCGAAACGATCAGCGCGGTCATCATGAACTTGAGCACCGTCAAATCGACGAGGCGGAAGACGTTGACGATTTTGTGGTATTTGGTCAACCCGGCTTTGTTGAGCGCGAAACCGAAGGCTACGCCGAGGAAAAGCGCAATGACAGACGTTGACATAATTTAGTACCTCTTGCGGTAGATGAGCATGGCGGTGACGATTCCTGAGGCGAACATCCCGGCGATGAACAGGAACGCCGCCGGAGCCAGCAGCATCCCGCCGGAGATCGCCAGCCCGCTCGTGCAGCCCCCGGCGATACCCGCCGCGTATTCGAGGATGATCGCGCCGACAAACGCGATTAACCAGCGCTTCCACGTTTGCCGACCGAAGATCGCTTTCCACTGCTCGTCGCTGTTGGCGGCGTCTTTCTTGCCCCATTTGAGCGTGCCGCTGGTCGCCGCACCGATCAAGCCGCCGAAGAACACGCCAACCAGCAAAATCACACTCCATGTGATGCCCGGCGGCATGATGTAGTTGAAATACAGGTTATCGAATAGATCGGGCGCGACGTTCTTGCCGATCAACCCGGCGATGTTCTCAAATGCGCCGGATGCACCGAGCAGGCTGTCGCTGAGCCACACCGCCAGCACCCCGACGATTCCGAGCAGAATCCCGGCAATGTACGGCGACCACTCGTCCCGGCGAATGTAAGCGAGAATGAACTTCATGATGGCGATTCGTCTCCTGTTTCATGCGGATCGAGGGTCTGGATGAGTTTTTGCAGCGCGCCGCGCGTCTCCCGCCGGAGTCGGGACAGCGCGGGGAGCATGACGATCACGTCGGCGGGGTAGCTGCCTTCGACGCCCTTAGAGGCGCTGGCAAGGCGAATTTCGTTGACGAGGACGAACCCGCCGCCGCCCACCACGAGCACGGCAATCAGGACGATCAGAATGATATTGCCCGTGTTGACCGGACGTTCGCCGAGCACGATCTCGTTGTACCGCTGGACGTAATCGACGGCATTGGGATCGTTGAGCACCAGCACGTTGCTCGCCGGGACGCCGATCACGACCTGCGCCGTCACCGCTTCGCCCGACCCGGAGTCGTCGCTGCTCGCGCCGTCCGTGTCACTCCCGCCAGTCGCACCACCGCCCATGCCGAATTCGACGTTGAGCGCAGTCGCGTAGACCTGCGCGCGGTCGGTCAGGTCATCCGGGTGGCAGGTCTGGCACGCGGCGGCAACGTCGTCAAGCGGCGGAAGCATGCCGGTGTGTGCTTCCTCGGCAGCGGTTGCCTGCGGATTCCCCGCATGGCAGATGTAGCAGAAGTCGCCGAATGCGTGCGAAACATGCCAGCCTGTCCCATCGTTGTTGACCGGGTCTTGCGCCTGCACTTCGTGGCAGTTCTTGCACGACGAAGCCTGCGACCCGCACTGAGCATCGACAGGTTGAGCCAGCAGCAGCATCACGCCGAGAACGATCATGAATACGCCGGTGCTCTCCAAAAAGAACAATCCTCTTTTGTGGTACATGCCTTTCTCCTGAAATAATGCACTGCGACGCTCTGTCCGCAGTGGGGTGTGCTGTTGAGGCAGTTCCCGAATTCCCATCCATTCGGAAAAACGAATAGACGGAATAAAGGTAGCTCTCTCAACAGCGCCAAAGTAGTACGGCGTGTCATGTAACTTTAGTGTACTTCATCACACTATTTGTGTACGGATGTGGTGTATAACGTTCTTAAGCGCCATGCTGATCACCGATCGATTTTGCCAGCGCGATCTATTCGCAAATCCGCACATGCAGAAACACAAGGAACGCGCGACATGGAAGAGAAACTAATCCACGAAATAAACCTGCTGCACGAGCAGGTCTGCGATGCGCTGGACAATCCAGTCCGTGTGATGATCCTGTATTCGCTGCGCAGTCATCCGCGTTTTGTCACCGACATCGCGGATGAGCTGCGCTTGCCACAGTCATCGGTCTCACGCCACCTCAAGGTGCTGCGAGATCGGGGGCTGGTGCTGCCCCGGCGCGTGGGTTCTGCCGTCTACTACGAGCTAACCGACCTACGCGTGCTGCAAGCGCTCGATCTCCTGCGCGACATCATGAGCGACCGGTTGCACCGGCAGGTCGAAATCGCGGATGCCGAATTCGGCGCTCAGCGCGGCACCGCCGACGCCTCCGAAGCAGCATCGTAGTCTCGACGACAGGCTGATGTCTCTCACGCGAACAGCGGGTCTTCGATCCGCGATTGTCACCATCCTGATCTTGTCACTGGGTGGACTTGCGCTGATCACGTATCTCTCAGTACGCGACTCACACGCGGAGCCTATCATCGCTCTTCGACCGACGCGCACGGGCGAAACCGAATACTGCCTGACCTGTCATGACGGGATCGAGGCGATTAGCGCGTCGCACAGCATCGAGGAATTCGGCTGTGTCTCGTGTCATGGGGGCGAACGAACCGCGCTCGACGAAGAAACCGCGCATACGAATCTGGTCGTCAATCCCACCGCGCTGGATACAGTGGATCAGTACTGCGGCGAGTGTCACGCGGGTCACAATGCCACCGTGCAGCGCAGCATCATGACGACCTATGCGGGGGCAATTGGCTTGGTGCGCCGCTCGTTCGGTTTACAACCGGATGGCGTCGCGCAGTACGGGGTGAATGCCATCGGGCATCTGCAAGAATTCACTGTCTCCGCTGACGATCCGCCGCCGGTACAAAAGTTTTCCGAAAACTGCCTGCTCTGCCATGTCGATGGAGCGGGACTCGCCGAGGATTACTTCTATCGCAGCACGGGCTGCGCGGCGTGTCATGTTCTCTATACAGATGATGGGCTGTATCAGGGGAATGACCCGACCATTTCGCGCACCGAAGCGGGACACGCGCAAACACATCAATTCACGACGGCGATCCCCTATACACAGTGCAACCACTGCCACAATCGCGGCAATTATGATTTCCGCAGCATGACGTTTGTGCCGCGCGACGACATGCCCGCCGAACACCCCTCGGAAAGTGCGCAGCGCGTCCACGACTACTACCAGCCGATCAGCCAATTCACCCTCTGTGAGTGGGAACTTGACTGCATCGACTGTCACACCGCGCAGGAAATCATGGGTGATGGGCTGCTCTACAATGATCGTTCCGAAGCGCAGTATACGCAGTGTCAGACGTGTCACGGCACGCCCGACTCGCCGCCGCTTGAGATGGTTGTGACGTCACCCGACGATCTGGCGCTGGTCTATGCCGGCGTGAATCCGCAGGTTGACCTCAGCGTTGGCGCTACGATCATGGTCACCGAGCGCGGCGAACCGCTTTACCATGTGCGCCGCGTCGGGGATGAGTGGATGCTGACCGGGAAAGCGACCGGCGACACGTACACCGTTCCACTGGTGCAGGGATCAAATTGCACACAAGACGCCAGCGATCAGGCGAGCGCCTCGTGTCACCAGTGCCACGCCTATAATCGGGAGGTTGCCCCGTAGATCGTACGCATCGAAGACGCGCTCGCATCTTCGACCCGGCAGCGTAGTCTAGCCATTGACCGAAATACGCTGGAAAAAACGGACGCCCCGTTGGGCGTCCTTCTTGTAGGGACACGCAACGGCGTGTCCGCTGACAAACGGTTAATGGCTTAAGTAGGTTCTCGAAAATAAACCAAGAACGAGATAGAGTCGGAGGATGAGCCGACGATTGGATTTCACC